>DBRK01000008.1 GCA_002306315.1 Patescibacteria group bacterium UBA1370
ACCTACCGCCCTGACTTCCTGATCAATGCACCGGAATCTCTCCTGCAGAGCGATATTACTTGGCGGGTGACCAATGACTAAAAAAATCAACCTCCCTAAGTTGTTCAACAAAGGGAAAGCGTACCAAACTTTCCCTCCTGAAGCCGCCAATAGCAAAAAAAACGGCTTCTCACTGATTGAATTGCTCATTGCTACCGGGTTGGTTTCTATTTTGTTTTTGGCGATTTCAGCCATGTTTATGACCTTCCTTGTAGGCAATTCCAGCATTACTTTCCGCAAAAGAATTGCCAACGAAGGCAATCAGGCGCTAAAAACCATGGAACATTACATCCGCGGCGCCAGAAGCGCTGACTGCAGTACAGCCAATCAGATTACTGTTGAAGACCCGGAAGGCAATGTCACTACTTTTAGCTTAGCCGCGTCTCCTTTGGTTCCTACATTGATGATGAACAATAATCCGCTCACTTCCAACGGCGTGGCAGTTATATCAGACGAACCGTTCACCTGCACCGCCACAGGCAGAAACACTTATGTAAGTATTAACTTTGAGATTGCGGCTAGAAACCGAAACCAAACCCTTGACCAAATAAGTGAACAGTTCTCATCCCAAGTGCAATTGCGCAATTAATTCCAATTTTTCAGCCAGTGATTAACAGTGATTGAGCGGGGATTGCCGGCACCCTCGTGCCAGGAGACGGTGATGGTCAGTTGAATAGTGTCAGTGTCGGCAGAGGGCAGTGACACCTGTGCAATTCGGCGGAAACTTGTCCGGGAATGCTCATAAGGCGCACAACTACTAAAATTTGAGACTGCTGTAAACTTGCTCAGGGAATCTGGGATTGTAGCAAAACAGTAGCCCGCATTGTTTGTTAATGCAGTCTCAATATTGCTCCGGAACACCGACCAGTTAGTTTTGTCTCGCTCCCGCCGGAAGGCTTCAATTACCTCTTGTGCCTGAGCTGTGGCTAGTTCTTTGTAACGCACCTCAGCGTTGTTCTTTACAGAGTAGGTCAAGCCAATTGCTGCTGCAGTAACCACCAAACCCACAATTAAGGCAGCCAATAGAACCTCTATGATAGTCTGGCCTGATTGTAAGCTGAGTGATAGTCGCGGTTTGATTTTCATGGCAGTTATGGCGTCGGTGTCGCAGGAACACTAATGGCTCCCGAGGCTGATACTGAAAAGGTATATGAAAACGTACTGGAGCTATTTTCAACAGTGAGACCCAATGTCGGAGTTGCTGACTCATTAAGTATTGCCGTGGCATACAGAGTCGGGAAGAAAATAGTAAAATCCGTGGGATAGACTGTGATGCCAGCAGGAATCGTATGGGTTTTGATGGTCTGGGTGGATTGTGGATTTTCACAAACAGCTTGTAATTGCAGAGTCGGAGCACCACCAGCTCTTACAACTCGATACCCCTCGAGGATAGCGCAACCGCTGCCGGGCAACTCTCGCACCCTAGCTTTGTCCTGCGCCAAACGAATGAAGGTCTGGAGTTCTTCAGTTGCCGTCCGAACCCGCTGTTGGTCATTAAACCTGGTCATCGCCGCGATACTACCGCCAGTGATGACCAGGAGAATCGCCACAGTCACCAAAAGTTCAATCAGGGTAAAGCCGGTAGGGCGGGGCAGGTTAAGCATTGTTAAGGACTTTGGACGCAGTAAAGGTTTTCACCAGAAACAAATGTGCAAATTCCGTTGCTTCCACCGCTAGAGTTTCCGGACCTGGCATCATTTTCCATATCTGCACAAAGACAAAAAGTTGTGCCATTTGAGTCTACACTGTATGAATAAAGAGTATGGCTAGCCTTTGGGTCTGAAGGAGCCGGCGGACTAAGATACCCTCCAGAGGTAAGGGCATTAGTGATCACATTATAATTAGGTGTTTTTGGATACTCTCCGTTGTCAGATCTATACAACACCAATGCTTGCCTGACCGTCTCCATATCAGCTTTACGCTTGCCGTCGCGGGCATTCTTGCCAGCTTCTGTAAAGCTGACTACGCCAATTGCTGACAAGATAATAATGATAGTGGCAACAACTAGGAGTTCGATAAAGGTAAAGCCGCGGTTGTTTCTATACTTTTTAGGCATACTTTTCCTTATTGCAAGTTGGTGACACAGTAATAATTACCGTTACCAGCTGGATTCCAAATTGTACAGGTTGTATTTGATGCATTACCTTTGTTGTCCTCAACATCAGCACAAATACAATACGAGGTGACTGGCTGAGGTTGGGCTGGACTAGAAGAGCAGGAATAATTGGAATCTGGTTTTGGATCAATGGGAAAAACCCTTAGAAATGTGCCAAAACTTGTTGAAAATGCTGGATCTACGTTGCACGGGGTGCCTGTTAGTCGAGCATAACTTCCGTTGGTAGCATAATGTTGCTCCTGGGCATCCTGAATTGCTTGTAGGTCAGCCCGCCGCCGTGCATCCCTGCCTTTTTCCTGGGCGTTGGTATAGGCAACCACTCCCATGGCCATGAGAATACCGATGATTGAAATAACCACCAACAGTTCCAAGAGGGTGAAACCGCGGTTTTTTGTCTTTTTAAAATTATTGATGTGCATATTTTGCCTTTCCTTCCATCATAAGCCGTTTATGTAGGTTAGTACAGACCAAAGGCAGCTATTTGCCGGTGACGTTTATGGTAATTTTTGAAACCGGCGTATCAATCGATTCCACCCCCCAAGCATCCCGCAGAATAATCCGGGCAGGATAGGCACAAGCTGCTTGGTTGCAGGTGTAGTTGTGAACGATGCTGCCTTGCGTCCCCTCAGCCATACCTTGTTTGCCATCGCCAAAATCCACCACCGCCTGCAAGCCGTTGGAGGTTGAGCTGCCAACATAGCGGAACTCCACAGTTTCACCGCTACCAATACTCACCGTCCGTGTTTTGACATCAAAAAAGGGATTACTGTTGAAAGACAAAACCACCGGCCGGGCAACACAGGCAGCAAAACAGCGTTCCGGACAGCTAGGCAAACCGGTGATTTGACTGCCGGCGCCCATTTCGGCGGTCTCGTTGCAGCAAGTGTAACCGTAGCCTTCGCAGCTGGTTTCCGGACCTGCAGATAGATCTGGTTGGACGGATGCCCTGGTGACAATCACCCGGTCATCGACCATGATGCCGCGAGATTTGCTAATGAATCCAAGATCAAACTTGCTGATGTCAGACAACTGTTTCTCCAGCTGACTGAAAACCGCCAGTTCTACACCAGACTGATGCAGCTCTTCCCAGATAAAACCAGAGGTCCCGGGAACTTTAGTGATAAACGGAGGCAGGGTTTGCTGCTTAATCAGAATCGGACTTTGGGGAAAACCGGCGCAAACCGCCTCAAGCACATATTCTTCAGAAGATAGAAAACGCAGCTGGACCGTGACCGGATCACTGGTAACTTCAAATCCAGTGCCGCCGGTCTTGCGTGCGCATTCGATTTCAAAAAGACCGCTGGTAGCAGATTCCTTGAGTGAGCGCAGCGACTCTACCAGCGACTGGGTGCCCCAGTAGAGCAGAGCTTCACGGACGACGAAAAAACTTCCCACACCCAGGATTAGCACCAGCGCGGTAAAGGTGAGCAGGTACCGAACAATGCGCATTGTATATCCATATTAGCGCACCTCTGGCTGGCAGCACAAGCAGCAAGCGGGTTTTGGCGCGGTAAACAGCAATATTTTCAAAAGTTTTTATGGAAAAAACAACCCTACAAGATCAGCTGCAAATACCACTGAAAAATGGCATCGCCCCAGATCAAACTCAGAAAAGTGGCCGCAATCAAGAAAGGGCCAAAGGGAATCGGCTGTTTCATAGTCCGTTTGCCGAGCAGAAGCAAAAATATTCCCACCAATGCCCCAAAGACAAACGCCAAGAAGACCATCACTAGTGTGTTCGGCCAACCCAATAACAGCCCGAGCGGCGCTATCAATTTGACATCACCTAAACCAAAACCCCGGCCTTTGGTAATCAGATACAAGCACAAAAACGCCACTATCGCCGCCACAGTCGCGAGCAGGGTAGCCACCATATCCTGCTGGCGCATAATGCCGAAAATTACCAGCGCAAAGCGGTAGCCACCCACCAACACCAGCAAAATCGCCACCGCTTCGTCAGGGATTATCATGTAAAGGAGATCGGTAAAGAAAATCACCAGCAAAATTACTGCCACCGCCAGCCAAAACAGCGGCTGGATGATGCGGAAAGGCTGCTCCGCCAACTGGAAGAAAAGGAAAAAACCGGAGTACCACCAGACAAACAGCACGCCCGTCAATAATTCGACCACAAAATGCAACGGGTGAATAGGTTTATGGCAGCGGCGGCACTCGCCTCTGAGCATGATAAAAGAGAGTAGGGGGATGTTGTCATACCACCTGATGGGCTGACCACACTCATCACACCTGGAAGAACCACTGACCCACGACTCACCGCGCATGCTGCGCAGGATTACCACGCTCAGGAAGCTGCCGAAAATTGTTCCGAGCGTAAAAAGGATCAAGGCGCCAAAAAGAAACCAGCCGGTTAGCATACCTAGATGATACTACAGGATAGGCGGGGTGGTGGGGTGAAAAAAAGCCCTCTGGCTATGCAGAGGGCTTTTCAAAATTCATTTCAGGTTTTATGGTAGGCAGACACAATACCCTCCGTCACAGGTTGCACCATCATAGGCTTCGGGAGGATAGTCAGCAGGAACTTCGTTGGATTCTATAGCATTATTACTGTTTGAATCATATTTGCTGACAATCTCTTGCTTGAAAGCATCAGAGGCTGGATTAAAGCAAACGTAAGTTGAATCACTCCCCGAGTCACCACGATTGTATATATACAAGTGGTTATAGGAAGAACCCGTAATTTTATTTACAAATGCATCCTTCAATTCACCAGCAACTGTATTACATTCTGGATCCTTGGCTGTATCACTACCTAGTTTAGCGAGAAAGGCACAGCCTACTGAATCAGATAAACTTGGTGCTGAGTTCCAAGTGAGTGGTTCAATCCGAATCCAATCAATTCCAGTCTGATTTGTCCCAGCACCTGATAGGTCAGTGGCACCACTAAGCCAAGGATTGTAGCCTTGAAATGCATAAAACCTATCAATAGCACCCAACAACTGCTCAGCATCCGACCTTGTACCTGTGTCCCGACCACGGTTAATCTGCTCGATAGGGTTGATGGCAGCCAGTACCGCTACAGCTAAGATACCCAGGATAGCAATCACAATGAGCAGCTCAATCATCGTGAAACCTTTTTGTGAAGCTCTCAGTTTAGCTGCCAAACGAGAGAGGGTAGCGGACAGTGGCATATTTTTCCTTTTATAAAAGATTTACCGGCAATAATACTTGGCAAATAAAGCCTTATTTCTAATCTATAACAAAAGTAATGTGCTATGCAAGAGGTATTAGTCAGGCGGACAAAATTAAGCCAGGAGTCTGCACTAGAACTGGCTGGTGAGGTTGTAAATCGGCATGATAATGGCAATCACCATCGCCCCGACGCCGATACCTAGAACAATCATAATTATCGGCTCCATGGCAGTAGTTAGGTTTTTGACTGCCTGTTCGCTTTCCTGCTCAAAATAAACTGACAATTTCAGCAATACTTCATCAAGCTTGCCCGTCTCTTCACCGACACTGATCATTTGATGGAGAATCGGCGGGAATACCTCGAAGTTGCTCATGGCTTCTGACAGCGCAATGCCTTTTTCTACTTGGCTGTGGACTTCCTTGAGGGCATTGCGGTAAACGACATTATTCACACCCTCAGTGACGATCTCCAAAGCCTGCAACAGGGAAATTCCGGCACCCAACAGTAGGGACATGGTTCGGGCAAACTCGGTGAGGATAATTTTCTGGCGCAGCACCCCGACGATTGGCAGTTTCAAGATCAAGGAATCAATAGCCAGCTCACCTTTCTCTGTCTTATACCATTTGCGCAAGCCAACAATGCCGCCGGCTACCAAACCCAGGAAGATATACCAGAACCTGGCAATAAAGTTAGAAACACCAATCAACGCCCGGGTAGCAAAGGGCAGGTCGGCATCGAAATCCTTATACATCTCGGTTAGTTTGGGAATGACAAAAACCATCATGATAAAGCCAACCGCCAACATGGCCAGGACAACAATCGCCGGATAGATCATGGCGCCCTTGGTTTTGGCGCGGAACTCTTTGGATTTTTCCAGGTTTTCTGCCAAGCGCTGCATAACTTGATCGAGAACACCGCCAGTCTCACCGGCATTTACCAACTGGATATACAGCCGCTGGAAATGATCAGGATGCTTGGACAACGCTTGGCTAAAGGAAGTGCCGCCCTCAACATCCTGGAGGATTTGCGCAACCAAGCGGGAAACATCGGCTTTGCTTTGACGCACCAGAATTGACAACCCGCCAGCCAAAGGCAGCCCAGCGGTGATCATGGTCGCCAGCTGCCGGGTAAGATTCACAATGTCATCTTGTTTGATGCCGACTATCAGACTTTTGAGCGCGGCAAAGGAATCTTCGGTCAGCGGCTGCAGGTCGATTACCAGCAGGCCGCGGGAGCTGAGTTCGGCTGCAGCCGCTTCTATGGTGCGGGCTTCGGCCTTGCCAGTGACTACATCACCGTATTGGTTGCGGACCTTGTACTTAAAATATGGCATCTTATTTTTTTCCGGGTCACAACTCCGGAGCAGTCCTTAATCTGCTTAATCTTTGTGGTCACCTAGCAGCCGGGCAATTTCGTCGCGGCGGAAGGCATGATTCAAAGCAGTTTCTTTGGTGATAACGCCACGCTGTACCAGCGTTTGCAAGTGTGTTTCGAAGAGCATCATCTGGGTGTCAGCGGAGGTCTGAATCACGTTGTCAATCTGGTGGGTTTTGCTCTCACGGATTAGGTTGCGGATGGCAGGGTTGGCAATCATAATTTCCAACGCGGCAATGCGCCCACCCCCAGTGGTGGGCAACAACCGTTGTGAAGCCACCACCTTAAGAGTGCCGGCAAGTTGCTGGCGGATTTGCCCCTGTTGGTGAGCCGGAAAGACATCAATTATCCGGTCAATAGTCTGGGAAGAAGTCGAGGTGTGCAAAGTCGCCAGCACCAAATGCCCGGTCTCGGCGATGGTCAGGGCTGAAGCGATGGTTTCGTAGTCGCGCATTTCCCCAATAAGCACTACATCCGGGTCCTCGCGCAGCACTGACTTGAGGGCGACATCCCAACCGTGGGTGTCGTGGTTGATTTCCCGCTGAGAAATAACGCTCTTGATCGGTTTATGGACAAACTCGATCGGGTCTTCAATAGTAACCACGTGCTCGACGCGATCCTTATTAATTTCGTCGATAATAGCAGCCAGGGTGGTGGACTTTCCTTCACCGGTGGGGCCGGTAATTAGCACCAAACCCTGCTGATATTTGGAAAAGGTATGAAAAACCTCCGGCATCTGCAGCTCATCGAGGGTTTTGATATGGCTGGGAATAAGCCGCAGAGCTGCTGCCAGGGTACCTTGAGCATGGTAAACATTGATACGGAAACGGCCGACGTCCTTGTATTGGTAACCAAGGTCAAGTTCTTTATTGACCTTGATGTAGTCTTTTTGCTCCTGGGTAAGCAGCGGGTAGATGAGCGCCTCGCAGTGCTGCGGCTCCAAAGTCGGCGAGCCTTCCATCGGCATCAAGTTGCCATTAACACGCAAAGTCAGCGGACTGCCGGCGACGATATGGATATCAGAGCCATCCATCTGGCTGAGCTGATCAAGGACATCATGAATGTTCATACCACTTTACCTCCTAGATTTGGGCTACCCGCAGCACTTCTTCTATGGTTGTAATGCCTTCGAGCACCTTGAGATAGCCGTCCTGCTTCATCAGCAGCATGCCGTTTTTGATGGCTAAATCCTCCAAATCCGTTGCCGGCTTACGGGCTAAAATCAGTTTACCAATTTCCTCATTGATTTTCATTACTTCAAAAATACCAATCCGGCCTTTGTACTCAGGCTCAGTCTGCGGCCGGTCTTGTTTTGCCCGGAAAATGGTTATATCAGCCTCGGTTTTGCCATGCTGCTTGAGCCAGTTGTCAAAATGAACACCCAAGACCTGCTTGATATCCGCTAAAACCTCAGGTTCCGGCTTGTACTCTTCCTTGTATTGCTCATTAATCCGCCGCACCACCCGCTGAGCCATAACACAAGTCATTGAGGAAGCCAGCAAGAATGGCTCAGCGCCCATATCCAGCAACCGCGGCAAAGCGCCGGCTGCCGAAGAGGTGTGTAGGGTAGAGAAGACCAAGTGACCTGTTAGGGATGCCTGAATCGCCAGATCCGAAGTCTCGCTGTCACGGATTTCACCGACCATGATGATATTTGGGTCCTGACGCAGGAAAGACCGCAATCCTGAGGCAAAGGTCAGACCAGCCTGGGGATTGATCTGAACCTGGTTAACTCCTTTCATCTGATACTCAACCGGATCTTCTAGGGTAATGATGTTGACTTTGGGAGTGTTGATTTTGTCCAAAATCGAATACAGCGTCGTTGTTTTACCGGAACCAGTCGGACCGGTAACCAAGATGATGCCGTGCGGCACCTTGATTGAGTCCTCAACATCCCGAAGTGCCAAGCCGCGTAACCCCAAGTCGGGCAGGGAAGGGACCGAAGCATTTTTCTTAAGCAACCGCATCACCACCTTCTCGCCATGGATGGTGGGCAGGGTTGAAATACGCAGATCCACCTCTTCGTCGCCGGAAACAAAGGTAAACCGGCCGTCCTGGGGGATGCGTTTTTCATCAATTTTCAAACCGGAAAGGATTTTCACCCTGGAAACCACTGCCTCATGTACTGACGAGGGTAAGATTAATTTTTCCTGCAAAATGCCGTCAATCCGGTAGCGGACGCGGGTGCGGCCTTCCTGGGGTTCGATGTGAACATCAGAGGCCCGGGCTTTCATGGCAAAAGTTACAACTGTTTGGACGATTTTAGTGATCGGCGCCTGGCGAATGGTTTCACCAGCCAGAGCAGAAAGGTCCTGACGCTGCATTTCCGCCTCGGCAACCTGGGTGGTTTGTTCCAGGGCTTCGGTGACTTCACTCGAAAGGCTTTGCGAATAGTTCTCAGCGATCGACCGTTCCAGTTCGGAAGGCATGGCGTAGCGTGTGATCAGCTTGAGACCGCTTTTGCGTTCGGCAAAGTCGATTGCTTGCAGATCCAGCGGATCCTTCATGGCCACCGTCAGGGTACCTTCCTGTTTGTTGTAGGAAATCGGCAAAATTTGGTAGTTGTTAGCCACCACTTCAGGCAATTGAGTCAGAGCCTGCGGGTCGCTACCGGTCTCGGCAATTTTCACAAAGGGAATATTGTGCAAGGCAGCTTTGGCCTGGGTGAGCAGCAGTTCAGAAACCAGGTTCTTTTCCTCAAGCAAAGCCTCAATGGTTTTGCCGGAACTGATTCGTTCCACCTCCAGCTGTTCGGCCTGCTCGGTACTCAGGGCTTTCATTTCTTTGAGAACATCAAGCAATGAACGCTGAGTGTTGGTGCCGAAACCATCAGCGCTGGGCGGAGCGGGCGACGCAGGGGTAGTGGCGGCTGCTGCAGGCGGAGTTGGGGTTGGGGCAGGCGGGACAGGCGGGGGTGTTGGGACTGCACCAGTTGTCGGCACTCTATTCATCACCTCACCACTGCCGGCTGAGACCGGTTGGTTCTGAGGAATCACTGGCGGCTGCGGTTGGCCTTGGGCAGGCATAATTCTCTTATTACTATAGAACAAAACCGCCAAGCTTGAAAGTTCGGTTTGGGTTGCTGAACAAGCTGGCCGCCTTCCGCCTGCCATCAACCTGCACATCAGCTATAATGCGCCTACAATGGCCAGTTACTGCACTTCTGTATTGCTTAAGCTTGCAAATCACGACGACCACTTGGCTCGTGCTAACGACTGGGTGGCAAAAGATAGCGATGAGAGCAAAGCGGGGACACTCAATCCCGGGCAAGTTAGTTTTTACAACCAAACCGGCGAGACATTTAAGATTGCCGCAATCCGCACCGTTCTCAATGACTTGGCTTATGCCGGTTTTCGGGGCCAGAAACGCTGGTGCGTGCTCCTGCATTTTGACAAAGCCACCATTCCGGCTCAAAACGCTATCTTGAAGCTTCTAGAGGAGCCGCCAGCCGACACGCAAATCGTCCTCACCGTCAGCCAAACGGAAAAACTCCTGCCAACTGTGGTGTCACGCTGCGTGGTGACTCACTTTGACGAGCTAAATCAGGTTCAAGCCTCGGACACTAACAGTACTGCCGATGCAGAAATGGTGCTGCAGCAGCTGCAAGCCGGCAGCTACACAACTGCCATTGATTTGGCCAATCAATTCAAAGATCGAGCCGCGGCGGCGGAGCTATTACAGGCGCTAGCCACCCATTTGAGCCAGCGCGCAGGGGCGGGGGAGCACCACCGCGCCGCCGCGGCCACTGAGACCCTCATTGCCCTAAAAAATTTGGACCAAAATCTTAATCCAACCTTGGTGCTGGAGCACTGTTTTTTCAAACTGATTTCACTGTCAAAATAGGCGTTATTGTTTCGCTATCATTCTTTTATTATCATAAGCTATCATATTGTGATTTAATGTTAATTATGATATAATAATGATACATTTAAGCTTGATAAATCAATCATTTTTTATACAAGCGAGCTTTTAGCAGAGTAATTATCAGTCTGCTAAAATGGAGGTTGCAGTTGAATTGCCGCTTGTCTGCCAACAAAAAGGACAGTGCCAGAGGTGAGAACCACAGCGAACCGCAAACTAAGCATAGAAAACAGGGTCAAAGTATAGTAGTATAGAGAAGTTGTGCCGCTTCTATGGGCAAATACAACGGGCTGTGATATAACAGTTTTTTCAAGAGCAATCCAAGAAAATATGTATTAGATTGATATGTCTATGTCTAAGAAAACCAACAACGAAGCCAACAACTACCGCGCATCGGAAATAAAGGTTCTGGAAGGCCTTGAACCGGTCCGAAAACGCCCCGGTATGTACATCGGCTCCACTGATGCCCGCGGTTTGCATCACCTGGCCAAAGAAATTCTCGACAACGCTGTTGACGAAGCCATTGCCGGTTACGGCAAGAGCATTCAACTCATCCGCGCCCCGCTTAATCCCGTTCAGCAATCTCTGCTGGAAGAACTCAAAGTCCCAGCCGGCGATGAATCCATCACCGTAGTTGACCACGGCCGCGGTATTCCGGTGGACATGCACGAGAGCGGGGTTTCGGCGCTGCAAGTAGTGCTGACCAAACTCCACGCCGGCGGAAAGTTTGAGGAAACCGCCTATCAGGCTTCCGGCGGTTTGCACGGTGTTGGCTCTTCGGCTGTCAACGCGCTTTCCTGCATCTTGCAAGTGGTAGTCAAACGCGACAACAAATACTATTACCAATGGTACAGCCGCGGCGTCCCACAACAGGATGTCACTATCATCTCTGCAGCTGAGCTGAAGAAAATCTTTCCCAACAAATCAGCCAAACTGATAGGCGCGGAGACGGGCACGCTGCTCTGTTTTGTTCCGGATCCGGAAATTTTCCCGGCCACTAAGTTCAGCCATAAGACCTTGGTAAATGTCATTAAGGATCGTGCTTACTTAATGGCTGGCATCTACTTTGAACTTGATGACCAAGTCGAAGGCCAGCTGCAACATTATTACTTCGAAAGCGGTATCCGCTCGCTGGTTGAACACATCAACATGACCCGCAAGCCGCTGCACGGCGTTTTCTACACCGAAGGCGATTGGACTGATGAAACGACCGGTAAACATATCGCTGTTGAGGTAGCGCTCCAGTACAACGACTCCTTTAAGGAGCGGTTGGACGCCTATGTCAACGTTATCAACACCCCCGACGGCGGCACCCACGTCAACGGCTTCCGGATGGCGCTGGGGCGGGTGTTGCGCGAGTACGCTGAGAAAAATCAACTCATCAAGGAGAAGGAAAACTTCAACACTGAGGATATTAAGGAAGGCTTGGCAGCGGTGGTGTTTGTAAAAATGCCTTCCAACGACCTGCAGTTTGAGTCGCAGACCAAGACCAAGCTCAACAACTCCGAAGCCCAATCCGCCGTTTATTCCATTTTCAAAGACGGCTTTACAACTTACCTAGAGGAGCATCCGCAGGCGGGGCGGGCGATTATCGACAAGATTATGCTTTCCGCCCGCGCCCGCATGGCCGCCCGCGCCGCCAAGGATGCGGTGGTGCGCAAGGGCGTGTTTGAGGGCAGCTCTCTGCCCGGGAAACTCGCTGACTGCCAGAGCCGCAACCCGGCGGAATCGGAAATCTACATTGTTGAGGGTGATTCTGCCGGCGGCAGCGCCAA
>DBRK01000035.1 GCA_002306315.1 Patescibacteria group bacterium UBA1370
CGGCGGGTGGGATCATCTTTGGGAAGATCCATATATTCAATCTTAAGTTCGGCATCCGGTCCGCGAACTGCTTCCTCAATAATCCGGGCAGTTTCCATGATGCTGTGTTCTTCAGGGTTTCCTAAGTTGACGGTTTCACCTTTGGCTTTATCCACACTCATCAACAACATTAAGCCTCTGACTAGATCGGACACGTAGCAATACGACCTGGTTTGTGAACCATCGCCATACACAGTCAGCGGTTCGCCTTTGAGCGCCTGCGTGGCTAGGTTGGGAATCACCCGGCCATCAGTGGGATCAATTCTGGGACCATAAGTGTTAAAAATCCGGGCTATCCTGACATCCATACTGTATTTCCGACTGAAGACGCCGCAGATTGCCTCGCCCATACGTTTGCTCTCGTCATAGCAGGAGCGTTCACCGTTGGGATTGACGTTGCCCCAATAGCTTTCCGGCTGGGGATGCACCTCCGGATCGCCATAGACTTCTGAGGTGCTGGCAAACAGAAACCTCGCCCCCGGATATTTTTGCTTCAAGTAGGTGAGTAAATTATGTGTTCCCACGGTATTGATCAAGTAGGTAGCCACCGGATGGGCTTGATACCGAGGCGGGCTAGCAGGAGAGGCCAGATGAAAAACCGCGTCCAAGTTAACTTCTACCGGCAGATATTCATCGGGAAATTTGCCGGCATCGGCTTGAACAAACTCGAACCTTTCGTGGCTGGATTTCTTAGCCTCAACATCATACAGATGCTGAAGATTTTCCATCCGGCCGGTGATGAGATTATCGACACCCAAAACTCGGGCTTCAGCAACCAATAGGGCATCAACCAGGTGCGAGCCAATAAAACCCGCAGCCCCGGTTACCAACACGGTTTTGTTTTTGAAGTAATCCATATAAATTTTCTAAAGAAGTTTGTCCTCAGCGGACTTTCAGGATATGATTATATGACTAAATTGCTCTGTCATCATTCTAGACATAAAAAAAGCCGCAGTACAGTATGAAGAAATTACTACTCAACCAGCTCCCCGTTCTAAGCCTGATTGTTATTGCTCTCATGTTCCGCTTGCCGCAAATCAGCGGCTCGTTCAACAATCTGGAATCCGGCGCAGCCCTGAGATCTACCCAACCAGTAATGACGCAGCTTGCAGATTTCCGCGTGTTGTTGTCTCCCGTTTTTAGCCTGATTCTTTTTGTCACTCAACTTGTTTCCCACCAGGAGTGGTGGCTGCGATTCTGGGTGGCGCTGATACCGGGATTAATTACCATTTTTGCCACTTATAAAATTGGCGAAAAACTGCACTCGCAACTTACAGCTACCTTGGCTGCTTTGCTCCTAGCCAGCAGTTCATTTCATATTTACTTTTCCCAAGAATTAAGACCTTTTGCCCTGACCGCAATGATCGCAATGGTAGCCTGGTATTTAATCATTGAAGGCCGGCTCGGAGAAGATAGAAAGCGCTATTTGTTGTTTGGCTTGATATCTGTAGTCGGTATGCTGACTCAGCACACCTATCCTTATGTTTTTATTGCCCAGCTTGTTTATGTTTATTACCGGCAAAGAGAGTTCTTCTGGCCGGCTTTGATTGTCGGCGGTTTCTGCGCCATCGCGTTCCTGCTGCAAATCCCTATCCTAGTCAATGCTCTCAGGCAACTCCAGGAAATCCGCAGCGACTTGCCAGAAATTGACGAGGTGATAGTTTTGCCGGCGCAGAAATTCATACCATTTCTGATCGGTACTTTTGTGTACGGCGTGATGGAGTTTAATTTCACCCCGCTGCAGATTTTCCCGGGCATACTCATCATTATCATCGCTGGTGCTTTAACTATTATCAACTTGGCAACCATGAAGAAAAAAATCCAGCCAGCCATCGATTTTACTGCTATGTCATTCCTAATCCCGGTGGGATTGCTGCTGATGATAACATTATTTTTTCCGGTGATCCAACCCCGAGCAGTGTTGTTCCTGCTGCCGATTTTTTACATTTATATCAGTGCCATTGCCTCGCCGCATCTGAGCCAGACTGTTGGTACCACTAGAGGTGGCTTATCTGTCTTGTTGCTGATTACCATTGCCCTGATCAACATCCGCAGCACGGTGGAATACAACATCACCCCCAAACTGCAGCGGGAAAACTGGCGCCAACTGGTAGCCAGGATTGAAGATCGTTTTCCCGACCACAATTCTTGTCTGGCATTTAAGCTTCCGGAAGCACCAGCGCCGGTAATTTGGTATACGCAGGATACTGATTATAAAAAATTGACCTTAGGCGAAAATCATGTTTCTCAGGTGCCTAACCTTAACACCCAATACGCGGCTGCAGACAGCTGCAATCGGGTGCTGCTTTTTGATTATCAGAGTCACATCACTGATCCGGAAAACAAAGTGGAAGAAACCATTGGAAACTTAGGTTTCCGCGACGTTGGCCGACTCACCCAGCCGCTCATCGGCGATGTTCATGTGTATACACGCTCTTTTTAGGTTTAGAATGTAGGTATGAAGGTTGGACTCGATATAACTCCAATTATTTATAGTCGCGGGGTTTCCCGCTACACTTCCAACCTGGCTATCAGTTTATTGGATTACACGGCTTTGTCGTTAAGTCTCTACGGCTCCAGTCTGCGAGGTTTTGCTCCTCTAAAATCTGCTGCCAAAAAGATCTCCAAGATTGCTCCTGGCCGGACCTCAGTGCAACTGCAACATTATCCCCCGAGCGCCCTGGACTTGCTTTGGCGCCTAGGTGTGAACCGGCTGAGTAATCAACTGCCGGGTATCAAGGTTTTTCATTCCTGGGACTGGCTGCAGCCACCTGATACCAATTTTGCCCTAGTGTCTACTATTCATGACTTAGCCATGCTTAAATTTCCGGAAACAGCCCATCCTAAAATCCTGGCGATGCACCGCCGCTCTTGGGAGATACTGAAAAAACGCCAGGCACACGTTATTGCTGTCAGCCGTACCACTAAGGCTGATATTGTCAGTCTGCTTGGTTATTCTTCCTACCTAGTGCATGTAGTTCATGAGGCGCTGCCTACCGAAGTGAGAATGGTGGCAGAAAAACTCACGGAAGAGAAGTATGACCGGATTAAAAACAAGTTGAAGCTGGATAAACCTTTTGTATTATTTGTTGGCACCCGGGAGCCGCGCAAAAATCTACTCAGGCTGATTAAAGCCTGGGAGCCGCTAGCTAACGATTTTGATTTGCTGATAGCGGGCGAAGCTGGCTGGGATAAAACCAGTGAAGCCGATACTGTAACCACCCAAGAAAAAGGCCTGCGCTTCTTGGGCAGAGTGTCCGATGAGGAACTGGCAGTTTTATACTCAGAGGCTGCTGTGTTTGCTTACCCCTCCCTCTATGAAGGTTTTGGTTTGCCTATTTTGGAAGCTTTCAGCTACGGGACACCGGTCGTCACCTCCAATAATTCCGGGATGCAGGAAGTAGCAGGCAATGCCGCCGAATTGGTCGATCCTGAATCGGAAGAGAGCATCCGAGCTGGATTAGAAAAGGTATTAAGCGAAACCGCCGGCGAACAGCAAAAACGGCTGCAGCGGATGATCATCAGGCAGCAGATGTTTAGCTGGCAAACAGTCGCCAGACAAACGTCCACAGTATACAAGAAAGCCGCCGAGGATTTCGCTTCTTAAAGGAAAAATGATCAAGATAGCTATTGACGGTAACGAGGCCAACATCAGCAATCGGGTAGGCAGCAATGTTTATGCGTTTGAGTTATTAAGAAGCCTGGAAAAACTGACCCACTCCAACCAAAATATCGATTTTACAGTTTTGCTCCGCCAGCAACCAATTACCGACCTGCCCAAAGCCAGGTTGCGATGGAACTATCGGGTAGTTGGTCCCAGTCGGTTATGGACACAATGGGCATTGCCGCTGCATCTTTTCGCCTATCGTCACCAGTATGATCTCCTGTTCAGTCCCGGTCATTATGCGCCGCATACCTGTCCGGTTCCGTATGTGTCCTCGATCATGGACACTGCTTATTTAGATTTTCCTGATCATTTCCGCAAGACTGATTTGTTCCAACTGACTTTTTGGACTAAGAGAGCTGTAAAAAATGCTGCCAAAATCGTCGCCATCAGCGAGGCTACCAAAGCCGATATTGTGCGACATTACCATAAAAAACCACAAGATATTGTGGTTATATACCCTGCGCACACCGTGAAAAGAATAATTTTCACAGAAGCGGAAAAGAGTAAATTTTTTAAACAAAACCGCATCTCCGAACCCTATATTTTGTTTGTCGGCACCATTCAGCCCCGCAAGAATTTGACCACCCTTGTAGAAGCTTTTGAGATTTTTACCCGCATGGCCGCCAGCCGTGCCCTAAAAACCAGCCGCCGCACCAGCACCAAAACCTGTTCCGTAGCACCTAAGCTGGTGTTGGCTGGTAAAACCGGCTGGATGGCTGACAGCACCCTGGAACGAATTGATGCTTCGCCCCTGAAACAACGGATTATCCTGACCGGTTTCGTGACTGAGGCGCAAAAACAGATGCTCTACAAGAATGCTCTGGCTAGTGTTCTCATCGGCACCCACGAAGGCTTTGGCATTCCGCCGCTGGAATCGTTGGCGCACCGGACGATCCCAGTGGTATCAAATACAACTAGTCTGCCAGAGGTGGTGGGAGATGCCGGTTTGCAGGTGGACCCCACCAATGCCCAAGCAGTTGCTGATGCTCTTTGGCAGGTTTATACTCTGACTGCCCGCGAACGGGCTCTCTACCGCCGCAAGGCCGCAGATCAAGTGAAAAGATTTTCTTGGGATAAGTCAGCGCGCATAGTTCTCAATACTCTTGAGAGTGTGGCTGCAGATCACAAATGAACAAATTCGCCCCGATAACCATCCTCAGCATCGACCCAGGCTACGACCGGGTGGGCTGGGCTATTGGCGAGTTGTCTGGCACTAGCTATCATTTAATCAATTGCGGATGTATCGAAACCAACAACAAAGCTGATATATTTGCCCGCTACATACAAATTCAAGAAGAACTGGAAGGGATTATCAGCGCCCACCAACCAAAAATCGCCGCTCTAGAGACGCTTTATTTTTCCAAGAACCGCACTACCGCAATCAGAGCCAGTGAAGCCCGCGGCATCATCATCGCCACGCTTCTGAACCACCAACTTGAGCTCTTTGAATACAATCCCGGGGAAATCAAGCTCGCTGTCACCGGCTATGGCAATGCTGATAAAAAAGCCGTGGAAAAAATGGTGCGCATGCAGACTCAAGTCAACCAAAACAAACTTCTCGATGATGCCTTGGATGCGGTGGCCGTCGGCATGACACATGCGCTGACATCGCATGCACTCAGAACTAAAGCCGCCCTCAACAAAGCCGCTGGTTCGTAGTATGCTTTGAGTATGTTCGCCTTTCTTTCTGGCAAACCAATTGTTCTCCGTGACAGGCTGATTCTCGACGTTAATGGCGTCGGTTACGACGTTGACGTCAGCACCGAGACACTGTCTGAGCTGATCGGCAATGATCTTGCCTCCCTTTACATTTACACCTATGTCCGCGAGGATCGCATCGAACTTTATGGTTTTATCACACCGGAAGAAAAAGAGTTGTTCACCTTGCTGTTGGATGTATCCGGAGTCGGGCCAAAAACAGCCCTGGCAATTGTCGGCCGGGGCACGCACGCCCTGATAGAGGCAGTGCAGCAAGCTAATGTTTCCTTTTTCACCTCTGTTCCCAGAGTGGGCAAGAAATCAGCCCAAAAAATCATCATTGAACTAAAATCCAAACTCGGTGGCATCAAAGATTTGGACCTTGGCCCCAAGACACCGCTGGAACAAGACATTGCCGAAGCCCTCACCACACTTGGTTTTTCGGACGCGGATATCAGTTCTGCCATGAGCAGCATGGATACCGAGAATATTTCTCTGGAACAAGGTGTTCAGCAAGCTATTAAATTGCTTGGATCGGCGAGAAAGTAAGATGACACTTGATAACAACAACTTAGCTGTTTCGCCAACTCTCAGCCCGGAAGAGGAGGTGCTTTTTACTTCCCTCCGGGCAAATGATTGGGAAGAATTTTTTGGCCAGGAACAAATTAAACAATCCCTGCGCATTGCTATCAAGGCTGCCAAACAACGCAGTGAGTCGATGGATCACACGCTCTTGTACGGGCCACCGGGGTTGGGGAAGACGACTTTGTCTCACATTATCGCCAAAGAGTTGGGAGTTAACATCAAAATTACGTCTGGCACCGCCCTAACAAAAGCCGGAGACCTGGCGGCAATTTTGACAAATTTAGAACCTGGGGACATCTTGTTTGTGGACGAAATCCACCGCCTGCCCAAAAATGTTGAAGAAACCCTTTATCCGGCCATGGAAGATTTTGCCCTTGATATTGTTATCGGCAAAGGTCCATCAGCCCGGACAATCCGCCTGGATTTACCGAAGTTCACCCTGGTCGGGGCGACCACCCGGTTTGGGTTGCTGGCAGGGCCATTTCGAGACCGTTTTGGTTTGATTCACAGGTTGCAGTACTATCCCCCCGAAACTCTAGCGACGATTATGTTGAAAGCTGCCAAAAAGCTATCCATCAAGGTCACGCCAGAAGCTGCCGAGGAAATCTCCAAACGCTCCCGTGGCACACCGCGGGTTGCCTTGAAGCTCCTCAAGCGCGTCCGTGATTATGTCCAAGTAGATGGCCGTGACTTGATTGAACCCACCGATGTTGATCGCGCTCTGGAGATGTTTGCCATCGATAGGATGGGGTTGAGCGACTCGGATCGGCGTTTTCTGGTGCAGATAATAGAAAAACATCATGGTGGTCCGGTAGGCTTGTCCACGATTGCCGCCACCCTCAATGAAGATGCCCTGACAATTGAGGAAGTGCTCGAACCATACTTGCTGCAAACTGGCTTAATCCAGCGCACACCTCAGGGCAGGGTCATCACCAAAGCCGGCTACGAACATGTGGGTTTGCCTTATCCCGAAAGCAAACTCAAAAGAAAATAACTCAGCGCTTAAGACCGTTCCTGTTTGCCGTCAAGTTCTGCTACAATGGCTCCATGAGCAGCACATCCTTGACGGGACGCCGATCCCTGCCGGAAAAAATTACTAATCGCCTAGCCACAATTTGGCTGGAGGTTGTCACCGGTATTCTTTGGTGGGGGGTAGGGTGGTATCCCTCTCATTTGGTAAGACGATTTTTTTATCGACTGGCCGGCATGAAAATCGGCCGGGGAAGCACAATCCACATGATGGCAAGAATTTATGATCCCCGGAATATTATTATCGGTGAGGACACTCTGATTGGTGAAAAAGCCACGTTGGACGGCCGGAGACAGCTTAAAGACTCGCATGGCGGTCTGGAGATCGGCAGCCATGTTGATATCGCTTCCGAGGTCATGATTTGGACCAGTGAACACGATCTGGCGGATCCGGATATGCGACCAATTGAGGAGAAGGTGGTTATCGAAGATTATGTTTTCATTGGACCCCGGGCGATAATTCTTCCTGGAGTAAGAGTCGGCAAAGGAGCGGTAGTGGCTGCCGGCGCAGTGGTGACCAAGGACGTTGAGCCTTTTAGTATTGTTGCCGGTGTACCAGCCAAACCAATAGGCACTCGCCAAAACCAAAACCCTGACTATAAACTCGGCCGGCCACGATTGTTTCAATAAATATGAAAAAATCCGATTGCATCCTCTCGATGATTATTGTTTCCTACAACACCAAAGAGTTGACGTTTGATTGCCTGGATTCCGTGGCCCGTGACCTACGCCGGTCGGTAACACTGTTGCCTGCAACCGAGATGATCGTCATTGACAATAAATCAACCGATGGCTCGGTTGAAGCAATTAAACAATTTGCCAAAGAAAATAAAGATATCAAGATCACCTTGATAGAAAATCCCAAAAACACGGGTTTTGCTGCCGCCAATAATCTGGGCATTGCCAAAGCTAAAGGCCGTTATCTGTTACTCCTTAACTCCGACACCTATGTTCAAGCCGGGGCGCTGGAGCAGCTGGTAATGAGTTTCGAAGTCCTTCCACAAGACAACACTTCAAGTGTCCTATCTTCTGAGCCGAGAAAACTCAATAGACTGGGGATCCTGGCTGCCACCTTAATAAACAAGGACGGCACCTATCAACCTCAGGGCGGTGGTTTTCCCAACTTGCTGAGCATCATGAATCACATGCTGCTTCTTGATGACCTGCCGCTGATTGGCAAGTTTTTGCCCTCAACTCAGCACACCGGCCACAACGGCCGGGGTTTTAGTCTAAATGAACCAATTCAGAGCATGGAACTGCGACAGCGGGACTGGGTAGCTGGCACCGCCATGATGATCCACCGTGAGGTGATTGACGAAATCGGCAACCTGGACGAGCATTTGTTTATGTACGGAGAAGATGTGGAATTTTGCATGCGGGCGCGTAAACATCACTGGGATATTGCCGAACACCCGGGAGCCAGAATAACCCACTTCCGCAGCCAGAGTTCCTCAAAAACCAATGCTATCGTTGGCGAATTTAAAGGTTATTATTACATTTGGTCAAAACACAAACCGCTGTGGCAGGAGCCATTTTTGAAATTTTTCTTGCAGGTTGGCGCGCTGCTCAGGAAAACAATTTTTGGTAAAATTGCCGGCAAAGCAGACTTGGCTGACGCCTACCAGCAAGCCCTTCTAGCCATACCTAGAAACAGGAGATAAACATGCCCAAAAATCTAAAAAAAGCTTTAACTTGGTTAGATAATAATATTCTCTTGGTGTTGGGCGGTTTGTTGGTTGCGTTTATACCTTTGTATCCCAAGTTGCCGTTATTTGAGGCAATCCC
The DNA here is from genome assembly GCA_002306315.1 of Patescibacteria group bacterium UBA1370. Lineage (GTDB taxonomy): Bacteria > Patescibacteriota > Microgenomatia > UBA1400 > PJMF01 > UBA1370. The sequence continues at coordinate 8,804 of DBRK01000035.1, forward strand.
CGGCTATATAGTGAGGGTTAGGTTAGAAGACTTGGTTATTCTCGCCACTGCTTTAATCTGGTTTATACAGCTGCTACGTCGCAAAGTGTCATTCAAAACACCTCTGACCCCGTTGATTATCGCCTACGCGGTGGTGGGCTTGCTTTCCACGCTTTCAGCAGTAGTAATCACCAAAACTGTCCCGGTCAGCCCGCTGCATATCGGCAAAACTCTGCTGCATTATTTCCGATATCTGGAGTACTTCTCATTGTTTTTTATTCTGTCTTCAGCGGTCAAAAACCGCCGCGACTTGAAGGTGTTGCTGGTTGTCATGGCTCTGACCCTGGTGGGAGTAGGAATTTACGGTTTCGGCCAAAAATATTACTACTGGCCGGTGTACTCAACCATGAATCGGGAATTCAGCAAAGGGGTGAGGTTGTATCTGACCGAGCACGCTCGGGTGCAATCGACCTTTGGTGGCCATTATGATCTAGCCGCCTATTTGGTCATTCTCTTGCCGCTGCTCTTGGCTTTGTATTACGGCTTAAAGAAAAAATCAGTGAAGTTTTTGGTTTTCGTTGCTTTCTTGCTGGGTTTGTGGTTGTTGGTCACTAGTGCTTCCCGAACTTCTTTTGCTGCTTTCTTTTTGGGAGCTCTGGCTGTTGTGCTGCTTTTTGCCTGGCAAAGAAAACGCTGGCTGGAGAGAATTGCCTTTACTGTCACCAGATATGGAGGATTATTGGCAATTTGTTTTCTAATGCTGGTTAGTTTTGGCGATGATATGTACGAACGCCTGTTGCAGGTGCTGGAAGGTTATCCGGCTGTTTACAAACCATACATGCAAGCAGCCAAGACTGTGAGCGGTACAGTCAATGAGCTGGCGCCGGTGATCAAAGAAATCCCATTCTTTACAGCAGAAAAACCAGAAAACGGTTTATCTACTGAGGACGCTGAAGTCCTGGTAGCTTCCGACCAGCGGCCAGTTGAGGAAAACCCCAAAGACTTGCCTAGCGACGTCTATGTGATTGTGCCGGATGTAAAAAAAGTGGCAACTATTTCTGCCACCGGCCAAATTGAAATTATCGAGGTGCAAACTGAGCGCACTTATTCACCGAATGCTCTAAGGTATGGGTTGTCGCTGGCAATCCGGCTGGATGAACTCTGGCCAAAAGCGCTGAAAGGCTTTTACCGCAATCCGGCGTTAGGCAGCGGTTATGCCACCCTAACCAAGGACTCAACCATCCACTTTACCGAGGCTGAAAGTACCGATAACAATTACTTGCGGGTATTAGGCGAGACAGGCTTGCTTGGCTTCCTCACCTTTTATGGCACTATTGCTGCGGCTATGTATTGGGCGTACCGTCTTTACAAAAAGAACAAGAATAAAAACTTCCTCTACACCGCGCTGGCGGTCGGCTACATTGGCGCCAGTGTGGCGCTGCTCTTCAATGCCACTTACATCGATGTTTATGCAGCTTCGAAGGTTGCCCTGACTTATTGGGCGCTGACTGGCATTGTTTTGGCTGTAGCGATGACAGAGTTGCCGGAGAGTCGGGAGTTCTTAGGCAAGTTCGATCTGGCTCAACTCAAAAAGAAATTATTAAAAAAATGAAAAAGTTTTTAGCCCAGTACGGCTTGATCTCACTGATCGTGGCGGCAGCATTTATTGTTAGGCTGTACCGTATTCACTACCCTTTGCTGGACTGGCATAGTTTCCGGCAGGCAGATACTGCTTCCGTAACTCGAGAATACGTAAAAAACGGCATTGATCTGTTCAGGCCAACTTATCATGACATCTCCAGCCACCAAAGCGGCCTGGATAATCCCAGCGGCTACCGGATGGTGGAATTTCCAATTATTAATGGCTTGACGGCGCTGATTTTGAGAACATTCCCGGCTTTGCCGTTGGTGCCGACCATTCGTATGTTGTCCATCATCTTTTCTATGGGTACTTTATTGTCTATTTTTTGCTTGGCAAAATCTCTGTCAGGCAAAAAGGTTGCCCATCTAGCTACTCTAACTTTTGCTCTGCTGCCTTATTCGATTTACTACACCAGGACTATTTTGCCAGAGATACCGTTGATATTTTTCTCGACTTTTTCCTTGGCAGCTTTTGTTAGCTGGCTGCGAAATAATGACGGGCGATGGTATATCCTGTCGGTATTAAGCCTAGCCCTGGCATTCCTGCTAAAACCATTTGTCGGCTTTTTGGCTCCGGTATATTTAGTATTGGTTTGGCAAAAGCAGGGCAGAAGAGCCTTGTTCAATATCCGTTATTATCTCTACGTGCTTATTGCGGTAGCACCCTTGGTGGCCTGGAGATACTGGATTACTCAATTTCCAGAGGGCATTCCGGCCTCTAAATGGCTGTTAAATGGCAACGGCATTCGTCTGCGCCCCGCTTGGTTTAGATGGCTCGGATATGAGCGTCTCACCAAATTGATGCTGGGTTACACAGGCATCGTATTCATACCAGCTGCTTTTGATCGAGTTGCCAAAGACACCTGGGTTTACCTTTCGTGGTGGCTGGGAATTGGCTTATACTTCATCGTCATCGCTACAGGAAATGTTCAGCACGATTATTACCAGATCCTGGCTTTGCCAATCCTCAGCATCACGGTTGGCAAAGGAGTGCTCAATGCATATGAAATTGTCAAAAACAACTGGGGAAAACTAAAGGACAACCTTAAAATATACGGCCATCCGCTTTCTTTGGTCACAATAGCCTGCATCTATGCTGTCATGCTGATACTAGCCTGGCAGCAAGTTAAAGGCTTTTTCAATGTGAACAATTGGGAATATGTCAGGGCCGGACAAGTAGTCGCTCAACGCACACCAGAAGATGCCAAAATAATCGCCCCCCTGATGTCAAACACAGCGTTTCTCTTTCAAACTGAGCGCAAAGGTTGGCCGATCGGCGGGGATATTGAAGAAAAAATCGAAAAGGGTGCCACGCATTACGTCACCACCATCAGAGACAAGGAAGCGCAGGAACTGGCAAGAAAGTACTTAATCCTTGAGCAAACAGATGAATATTTGATCATTGATCTGACCAAGAGGCGAGAGGAAACACCATGAAAGTCCTGATGTTGACCCCCTACCTGCCATATCCTCTCTTGTCTGGTGGTCAGATCCGTACTTACAACCTGCTGAAAAAGCTTTCCAAGCATCACGAGATTACTCTCTTTGCTCTCATAAAGGAAGAGGAGGAGAAGCAATATATTCCCGAGCTGGAAAAGTATTGCGCTTCTGTCAGGGTCTTTAAACGTTCCAGCAAACCTTTTACCTTGGGCAATATTGTGAAAACTGGTTTTTCACGCTACCCATTTTTGGTGATGCGCAACTATGTGCCAGGAGCCGTCAGGGCAATTCGGGAGGAGTTGGACAAGGGAAAGTACGACCTCATTCACGCTGAAACCTTTTACATGATGCCACACATCCCGGCCTCTCCAATCCCGGTGATTTTAGTTGAGCAAACAATTGAATACCTGGGATATGAAAGTTTTGCCTCAAGAGCTAATCTCCTGCTTAAACCTCTCCTTTACTATGACATCAAGAAAATCCGCCGTTGGGAGACTCATTACTGGAATCTGTGCCACACTCTGATTGCTATGAGTGAAGATGATCGCCGTTATTTGGCGGCTCGCGTCAATGACCCTGACAAAGTCAAAGTTGTCGAAAACGGTGTCGATACCGACTGGTTCATGCAAAAACAGCGCCAAGAAACAGACAAACCAACTCTGCTGTCCGTGGGTACTTTCAAATGGCTGCCCAACGTAGAAGCAGTTGACTTTTTAGTACAAAAAATCTGGGGATTGGTCAAAGAAAAACTTCCAGATGCCAGGCTGCTTATCGTCGGCAACGCCCCAACCAAAAAAGTTCTGGGCTACCAGAACTCCGACAGCAGTATTCAGGTTTTAGGCAGGGTTGATGACATTCGTGATTACTTTAGCCAAGCCCATGTCTTAGTGGCACCAGTATTTAGCGGCAAGGGCACTCGCTATAAGATACTGGAAGCTATGGCTTCAGGCACACCGGTTGTTGCCACCAGTGTGGCCGTGGAAGGCTTGGGTGTTAAAGGCGGCAAACATGTTTTGATCAGCGATACCGCCCAGGGAATGGCAGACGCAATTGTGCAACTGATTAGCGACAGCAGCAAACGCCGTCAACTTGCGGAATCCGGACGTGAGTTTGTCCGCAAAAACTACGATTGGTCTCTGATTTCCAAAAAACTTGATACAATTTACCAGAGCATCAATCGCTAGATGGGCTGCAAATATGAGTAATATCGATTTGGAAATTATCATTACCACCTTTAACAGCGAATTTTGGCTGAAAAAAACCTTGTCCACACTGAAGCAATACTACCTGGACAAAACCAGGCTTAATGTCAAAGTCACAGTTGTAGACAACAATTCCGAGGACAACACTCTAACCATGATTCGCCGGTCATTCCGCTGGGTCGACCTGATTGAGCTCAGCGATAATCATGGCTTTGCTTTTGCTAACAATCGGGCTTTAGAAAAAACTTCAGCCCGCTATATCATGCTCCTCAACTCAGATGTCGAGTTCAACCAACATTCCAACCTGGACGAGTTAATTAATTATCTGGAAAAGCATCCGCGGGTTGGAATCATCTCACCGCGTGTGGAGTTTACTGATGGCACCATTGACCCAGCCTGCCATCGAGGCGAACCCACTCTGTGGGCTAGCGCCACTTACTTTGCCAATCTCGAATATTGGTTTCCTGAAAGCCAGCTTTTTGGCCAGTATCACCAATACTACAAAGACCTAAACTCCATCCACACCGTTGATGCCGTCTCCGGCGCGGCTCTGGTTGCCCGCAAAGAAGCTATTGATGAGGTGGGTCTGTTGGATGAACAGTTCTTCATGTATGCCGAAGACTTGGATTGGTGTAAGCGCTTCCGGGAAAAAGGCTGGGAAGTTGTCTACAATCCAGAGGTCAGACTGATTCATCATAAAAATAAATCAGGCATCAAAAGTTCGTCACAGAAAATAGCTAAAAAAACCAGAAAACATTTTTATATCACCATGTTACAATATTATGATAAGCATTATAAAAATCTATATCCTCAGTTCCTGAGGAATTTAGTCAGGTACATATTAATTGCTAAAAAAGGAGCGATCTAATGCACTCACCTCTCCAATTTGAAATTGAACAACTGAGAATGAGAAACTTGGTTGACGCAGTTATGAGCATTCTCGGATTCTTCGCCGCCATATTTGCCACCGCTATTCTGCCCACACTTTTGGTTCAATATGTGATTCCTCAGGAACAGCTTCTTCAGGATCCTTTGATCCTGCAGCTTATTCCTGTTATCAGCTTCGTTGCCGCCTTCGGATACTTTCTATACACCGTGATCATGAATATCATCCGTTCCCGTCGTGCTGCGGCTCTTGAATCAGAGCTGCGCAGCTACAATCGGCTGACTGATGATGGTGACATGATAAGTGAAGCAGAATTGGCAGAGCTTGAGACCATTGTCGAAGATGCGCTCAAACGTAAACCGGCCGCTAAAAAGTCGACACGCGCTACTACAGCCCGCAAGACCACCAAAGCGGCCAGCCGCAAGAAGCCAGCTACTAAACGCAAAACCAGCAAAAAATAAGTGTTCGTCAATTTGTCCGCTACAGCCAGAGCTTTCCGCTCTGGCTGTAATGGTTTATGATTAGTAATATGAAAATCGGCCTTGATTGCCGACTGGCCGGCACTAAACACGCCGGTATCGGTCGTTATATTGCCAATTTATTGCAGGAACTAATCAAAGATTCGGACGTCAACTGGGTTTTGTTTTTTCATGATCGAGAACAGGTCGAAGAGGTGTTGGGAAAGGATACCAAAAAGCAAAACATCAAGCTCATCATAGCCCCGGTTCGCCATTACACCCTGGCGGAACAACTGAAGATGCCGGCAATCTTTGCCAAAGAGAAACTTGATCTATTGCATGTGCCTCATTTCAATGTACCGATTTTTTATCCCGGCAAGCTGGCAGTGACCATTCATGATCTCCTCTGGCATCATCATCGCGGCCAATCAGTAACCACCCTGCCTCCTTGGCAGTACTGGCTTAAATATGGTTTTTATCGATTGGTGACCGGAGTGGCAGTTCAGAAAGCAAAACGCATCTTTGTGCCTGCAGAAACCATCAAGGATACGGTTTCCCACTACTATCCCCGAGCAAAAAACAAAATTATTGTTACCAGAGAAGGGGTGGAGCCAGTATTTCGAAATAAAACCCTGTTAGCGACTTCAAAAAAACCGGCCAAAAATCTTCTTTTTGTCGGTTCTCTTTACCCGCACAAAAATGTCAGGCTGATCATCACCGCCCTCAAGCTTCTGCCCGAATACACTTTGACAATTGTTGGCACCAGGTCTGCTTTTGCCGATGAAGTCAAAAAATTTGTAGCCAAAAGAGGATTGGCTGACCGGGTGAAATTCGCCGGCCGGCTGACTGACAACGAGCTGGCAAAGGCATACTCAACTGCATTTGCGCTGGTTCAACCGTCATTTTCCGAAGGATTTGGCTTGACGGGAGTAGAAGCGATGGCGTCTGGTGCCCCAGTGCTGGCGTCTGATATTCCTATCTTTAGAGAAATCTACCAAGATGCTGCCTTGTTTTTTGATCCTTATAGCGCCCAAGCTTTTGTGGCTGCAGTCAAAAAATTAGAGTCTTCCAATAGGGAAAAATTCATTTCCCGGGGCAGAGCAGTCAGTGCTCAATATGACTGGCAACACACCGCTCAATTAACAGCCGCTGCCTACAGGGAGCTTGTCTAACAGTAATCGATTGCCGCTCATGAACTTGAACTCGCTGAAAATTGCCTTGATTTATGACAAAGTCAACACGCCTTTTGGCGGGGCAGAACATGTTTTAGCAGCCTTGCACCAAGCATTCCCAAACGCTCCGCTTTTTACCTCTATCTATGAGCCTGTACATGCAGAATGGGCTAGGGATTTTGCGGTAATGAGCTCTTTTTTGAACAAGATGCCTTTTTTTCGAAGCAAGCATCAAATATTGCTTCCTCTGATGCCGCTGGCGTTTGAGTCATTTAATCTTGATGATTACGATGTCATTATCTCAGTGACGGCGGGGGAGGCAAAAGGGGTACTGACCAAACCTCACCAATTGCACATTTGCTATTTACTCACGCCTCCCAGATATCTTTACACGCACCAGGAGGAGTATTTACAATCTTATCGATTTGCCAAATTGCCGATCTTCAGGCAGATCGCCAAACTCTGGTTGAGATACCTGAAGTGGTGGGATGAAGCAGCTGGATTTCGTCCTGACTTTATTATTCCTATCTCCGGATTGGTAAAAGCCCGAGCTGAAAAGATTTATGGAAGAGCAATTGAAGAGCCGCTTTATCCGCCGGTTCCGTCGATGCCGGACAATAACACAACTTTGCCTGTAGAGGGGTGCCTGCTGAGCGCTTCCAGGTTAGTTCCCTACAAACGATTAGATCTCAGTATTGCTGCCTGCAAAAAGCTAGGCCTGACCCTGGTGGTCACCGGGGATGGAGCAGCCCGGCCAAGCCTCCTCAAAGCCGCCGGTCGGGTAGGAATCAGCAGAATTCCTGGGGAACCGTTGGGTGACTTTTTGGTCCGGGCTGCCGCAAACCACAAAACTATTCTTTTTGCCAACAAATGCACTGAAAATGAACTGGCCGCGCTTTTTAGAACCTGTAGAGCTTTGCTCATGCCCGGAGTTGAAGATTTTGGGATCACTGCCATGCAGGCTGCGGCGGTCGGTCTGCCGGTAATCATGGCCAAAAAGAGCGGTGCGGCCGAACTTTTACACAACAATAAACAAGCATTCTTTTTGAACACTGTCTCTGAAAAAGCCCTGATCGAGGCAATCAAGCAACTGCCTCACACGCGTCCGCCTTACAGGAAGCAGCCCAAATCCGATGTTTTTACTACCCAATTTGCCAAAAAAGTGTATGATTTGTTCATATCACATCAAGATTTGATAGCGAAAGGGACCTGATGAGCTTCCTTGACCATACATACGCAATTGTCCTAGCCGGAGGCGGCGGCACTCGTCTTTGGCCAAAATCACGCAAACAGTCGCCAAAACAGTTTTTACGCTTGATAGGCAAAGATACCTTGCTCCAGGTAACCGTATCTAGAATCAATAAGCTTGTCCCCTCCGAGCGGATTATTATCGTTACCAACCAACTTTATCGTGATGAGGTAGTCAGCCTACTGCCAGAGGTGCCGAGCGATAACATTATCGCCGAACCGGAAAAGCGCGATACTGCACTTGCCATGCTGACTGGCGCGCTCTATGCCCGAAGCAAAGATCCTGAGGCAGTGGTCATCAACTGCGCCAGCGACCACGTGGTCACTAATGAGTCTGAATTCATCCGGGTAATGAAAGCAGCCGCCGAGGTAGCCAATGACAACGACTATCTGGTGGCAGTGGGCATTACCCCAACCTTTCCGTCCACAGGTTTTGGCTATATCAAAATCGGCGATGACCTGAAAAAACTTGACCGAGGCCTTTCACTCTTCAAAGTCGAAAGCTTCACTGAAAAACCTAATGAGGCAACGGCCAGAGCTTTCATCTCCACCGGCAAGTACTTCTGGAACGCTAATATGTACGTCTGGAGAGCTAAAGTTCTAGTTGAAGCGTTCCAAAAACATCATCCGGAGCTGTTGGAATCAGCCAACAAATTGCTCGACCTCAAAGGTGAGGACTTCATCGGCCATCTTCCTGACGTCTACAAGGACGCCCAAGCTATTTCGATTGACTATGCTATTTCAGAAAAAGCAGACAACCTGGTGCTCATTCCGGGCGACTTTGGCTGGAATGACGTCGGTGATTGGAGGGTGGTCTATGACCTGGAAACCAAGGATTTGTCGGGAAATGTGGTCCTTGGCGAGGGCTCAGAGGTGCACGCGCTTTCTATCGAATCCCACAACAATCTTATTCATACCAATGGCAGATTGGTGGCGCTGGTAGGCATCAATGACCTGGTCGTCATCGACACCGATGAAATCCTGATGATTTGCCCGAAAAATAAAACTCAGGAAGTAAAACGCCTGGTTGATAGACTTAAGGAAGAAAAGAGACAAGAATACCTCTGAGCGCTATGGTATATTGAACTCTAGTTTTCACAAGCAACTACCATGAATTACGACCAGCAAAAACGACTTCTAGATATTTTTGTGGCCAGTATCCTCTTTGTCCTTTTCCTGCCTATCTGGATTATTGTGCCGATCTTGATTTATTTTGATTCCGGCTTGCCAATTATTTTTAAGCATAAGCGAGTAGGCAAGGACGGCAAGGAGTTTTATCTCTTCAAATTCCGGTCCATGGTTAGGGATGCTGACGATCTTCTCCACAAACACGACAAGAAATTGTTGAAGAAATTTAAAGAAAACGACTGGAAAATCGAGAATGATCCGCGTATTACCAGGCTTGGCAAAGCCCTGCGCTCCCTGACTATCGATGAGTTCCCGCAGCTTTATAATGTCCTGATTGGGGAGATGAGCATGGTCGGGCCGCGGGCTTACGTTAAAAAAGAATTAGAAGAACAGACTCGCAAATATCCAGAAACCAGAGGATTCGTCGACGCCATAAAATCTGTCAAACCCGGCATCACCGGCCCCTGGCAAACCAGTGGCCGCAATGAAATTCCTTTTGCGCAACGTGCAGCCATGGACGCTGATTACGCAGCTAACAGATCAATCTGGAAAGATATTCAGATCCTCCTGAAGACACCCAAAGCTATGATCTCCAAGTGGTAAACATTCTCAATTGGTCGTTCACGCAGCTATGCTAATTTTGGTATACTAATTCTCTCATGTTTGATTTTTCAAAAGTCACTATCCCGTTTAGAAAAAAGCCAAATACAGAGGATGATCACACCTCAGTGGTAACTCAGGAGCAACCTGAAAAACCATGTCTACCTTGGTACCGCCGCCTCAAGCGCTGGCAAATTGGCTTGATATTAGCCAGTGTTTCCCTGCTGGCTTCTCTGGCCACCCTTGGGGTTTTTACTTATTTCGTAGTTATGGACCTCAGGGTGCAGGCTCAGACAGCCAGAGCCACAGCCACGGAGGCTTACACCACTTTTAAAAGCCAGGATTTGCCAAAAACCGAAGAAAGTCTGCTCAGCTTGGATGATCAACTGAAAACCATTGATACCACCTATCACAAGCTGTCAATTTATCGCTATGTGCCCTTTGTCCGCCGCTATTATCTTGACGGCGAACACGTCTTGAACGCCGCAGCAGCAGGGTTATCAGCCGGCAAAAAATCCCTGGCTGCCATCACTCCATACGCCGATGTCCTCGGATTTACGGGAGAAGGCAGTTTTGAGGGCGGCACCACAGAAGACCGGGTAAAAGTTATTCTGGAAACATTGGACAAAGTCTCCCCCATTCTTGACGAGATCACAGCTGATTTGCAGACCGTAGAATCCGAGCTGGCAGAGATTAATCCCGAGGACTATCCGGAAAATCTCCGTGGCATACCTGCTCGCAGCTATGTGCTTCACGCGCATGAACTCAGCCAAGGAGCTGTTTCTGCCGTCACCGAGTACCGTCCGGTGCTAACTGAGCTACCAAAGATTGCCGGCGGCAATGGTGAAACTAAAAAATACTTAATCCTTTTCCAAAATGACAATGAGCTCCGTCCTACGGGCGGTTTCCTAACAGCCTATGCCATTATAAATGTCACTGATGGCAAAGTAGAGGCCGTTCGTTCCGATGATATTTACGAACTTGATCAAAAATTCCGCAAACGGGAACCAATTCCGGAAAAACTGGGCAAATATCTGACCACTGAACGGCGGTGGAACTTGCGGGATATGAATATTTCTCCCGATTTTAAAGAATCAATGGATACATTTTTTACTCATTATGCTGATGTTCCCGGCGAACCCGCCGATGAAATCGATGGCATCATCGCCGTCGACACAGAGTTCCTGAAAAAGTTGCTTACGGTGCTAGGACCCGTACAGGTTCCAGGCTATGGAACTTTCAGCGCCGAAACAGATGCTCGCTGCGACTGTCCGCAAATTATTTATGTACTTTCCGAGATCATCACCCGTCCCACTCCATATCTGAGAGAGGACCGCAAGGGTATTCTGGGACCGTTGATGCGGGCAATTTTAAGCAAAGCATACGCAGCACCCAAACAACAGTGGCCAGAACTATTCCGCAGCGGATTTGAAAGCATTGGCAACCGTCATATCCAGTTCTATTTCCTGGACGAAAATGCGCAGCTGGCTGCAGAGGCTGCCAACGCCGCCGGAAGACTGGTGCCTGCCGAGGGATCTGATTTCTTGGCAGTGGTCAATGCCAACCTCGGCGGAGCCAAATCCAACCTATTTACCAGTTATGACATTACACAAACAGTTAGTGCACCAGAAAACGGATATGTAACCAGGACAGTGGAAATTACTTATAAAAACAGCCGCAAAGCAGACAACTGCAATCTGGAAGCTGGGTTGTTGTGTCTGAATGCCACTTTGCGAGACTGGACGCGGGTATACGTGCCAGCAGGCTCGGAATTGGTCGATGCCCAAGGCTTCACCCAGAGTCCGGAAACTTACGAAGAGAATGGTTTTACGGTCTTTGACGGCTTCTTTGTGCTCGAGCCTATGGCCCAGGCCAAATTAAAACTCACCTACCGGGTGCCATACCAAGATCCTAATTCCTACAAACTGAAAATCTGGAAGCAGGGTGGGGTGGATGCTTTTGAGACCATGATTGATGTCACGGGCGGACAGGAGAAACTGACAATTGCTGGCGACACCTTGTACGAAACCCCCTTCTAGACAATACTTTCCCTGTTATACTGTGGCTGCATGAAAGCAAAAACATACACAATCTCCGGGATTGTCCTGAAACGCGTCAGCACCGGCGAAACCGACCGGATAGTGACTCTGTTGACCCAAGATCAAGGCAAAATTACCTGTATCGCCAAAGGAGTGCGCAAGCTAAATTCCTCCCGAAGCGCGGTTTTAGAACCGGGAAATTTTATCAAAGCCTTCTTGGTTTCCACTAAATCTCTGCCAATCATGACTCAGGCAATTATCATTGAGGACTGTAATGGTATGGCTAATTCCTTGGCCAGCATTCGCGCCCTTTCACAATTGTTGGAAATTCTGGAAAAACTTTTTGTGGAAGAACAGCTTGATAATCAGACATATCGACTTGTGTTGCTTCTCCGCAAGCAAGTGATTACCAACAATGCCTCGCCCCAGATCATGCGCCGGCTTTTTGGCCAGCTTATTACCTTGCTTGGATACCAACATCCCGACGATTCCAAATACGACACCATCAGCGACTACATCTCTGCTTTATCTGATAAACCGGTGCGCAGCTTTGAATATTTGCAGGTCAAAGGCAGCTAGAACAGTGAAAACAACATAACCCCTAATGTGTTAAAATTGACATATTCGTTTTATGTCTGAAAACCAAGCCCAACCCCCGCTGGAAGATATTGTCTCGCTCTGTAAAAGACGGGGTTTTGTTTTTCGTACCTCCGAAATTTATGGCGGTTTTGCCAATTCCTATGATTACGGTCCACTCGGAGCAGAACTCTTGCACAACATCCGCAACCTCTGGTGGCAGGAATTTGTCACCCTGCGGCCGGATATGGTCGGTATTGATTCGCAGATTCTTCAGCATCCGGAAACCTGGGTGGCCTCCGGGCATGTTGGCTCTTTTCACGATCCACTAGTCGAAGACACAGTAACCCACAAGCGGTACCGGGCAGATCATGTCATTGAGGCTTGGGTGCAAAAAGCCAAAGAGGAAAACCCCGCAAGTTTTCAGGATTTTTCCGTCGAAGACCTCAGCATTGAGGAGATGGAAGCTTTTCTGAGCGAAAATCAAGTCACCAGCCCTGATGGCAATCCTCTAACAGCTCCAAAAACCTTTAATTTGCTGATGGAAACTGAACTCGGAGTTATTTCCGGTGAAAAATACAAGGTATATCTCCGCGGAGAAACAGCTCAAGGTATTTTTACTAATTTCCGGCAAATTCTGGACACAACCAGAGTTACTCTGCCTTTTGGCATCGGCCAGATTGGCAAAAGCTTCCGCAATGAGATCACCACCGGACAATTTGTCTTCCGGACCATCGAGTTTGAACAGGCAGAAATCGAGTACTTCTTCAACCCCGAAACTACCCACTGGCAGGAGTTATTCCAATCCTGGCAAGAGAGCATGTGGAATTTTGTCACCAAAACCCTGGGTGTTAGGGAAGAAAACCTACAATGGCGGCAACACTCAGACAAGGAACGAAGTTTCTACAGCAAGGACACTTGGGATCTTGACTACCGCTTCCCATTTGGCTGGAAGGAATTGTGGGGCATTGCTTACAGGACTGATTACGATCTCAAGGCTCAGCAGACTCACTCCGGACAAAACCTGGAATACCGTGACCCGCACACTGGGGAAACTTTCCTGCCGCACGTTATCGAGCCGGCAGTCGGCATCAATCGCTTGCTGCTGATGGTGCTGACAGACGCCTACTGGGTTGATCAAGAAAACAACCGAACAGTCTTGCGGTTGAGTCCACGGGCAGCGCCTTATAAGGCTGCTGTCTTTCCTTTGCTCAAGAATAAACCTGAGCTTGTCAGCAAAGCACAGGAGATCTTTGCGGGCTTGAGCCGGCAATTTCCGGTGGTTTGGGATGACCGCGGAAATATCGGTAAACGATATCTTTATCAAGACGAAATCGGCACTCCTTTCTGTATCACCGTTGATTTTGAAACTCTGGAGAACGGCACCGTCACCCTCCGGCACCGGGATACCACCGAGCAAGAGCGGTTACATGCAGACGAAGTTGCTGACTGGATAAAATCTCTCCTTCAGTAATATCCCTAATTATTAGGCTATTTCGGCGGTGGCAATTGCTGGCTTCATTGTGTTGCCTGGTTGCGCTCTGGCACCAATCAACAGCTTGGTTGCTCATGAAACAAGGGGGTCGCGAAAACTTTTTGAGGCTGATAATTTAGCCAGGGAAGAAGGTTTTCCAGGCACATTAGCAGAGTTCAAAGCACAACAACAAATGAAACACCCTATTTAATTGTTTTTGTTGCAATCTAACTCCAGACAAGCAATAATCTACACTATGAATAAAAAATTCCTCGCTATAGGCGGTGTTATCTTGGCCTTACTGATAGTTGGCGGCATCTTTGCCTACAACCAGTTCACCAAGCCCGCTGCCGACACCCAAACCAACAATAAGAAAAAGATAGCTGAGCCGCTCAATGTTATCCCCGTGGCTGAGCGTCCCTATATGCAGATCTCACCTGTTGCAGATGGCAGAAATATCCAAATTATTGTCAAAGAAGTAAAAAAGCCTGCTGAAAGCGTTGACTATGAGTTGGAATATCAGGCTGGTACACTTTTGCAAGGTATTTTTGGCACGCTGCAACTGAGTAATTTGCCTGCTAGCGTAACAGAATTGATGGGCAGCTGCAGTGCCGGGGGAGCTTGTGCCTACCACGAGGATGTTAAAGGCGGCACTCTCCTAACCAGATTTTCCGGTCCGGAAAATTATGCTCTGAAATCTGACTGGAAATATATCGATAATTCAACCAGGGAAACAGAGTTCGCCTCCAAAGACTCCAAATTCCAGCTCACCTCTGCCAGCCTGGCTAACCAGAGGTATCTGGTTATCTTCAACACTGCCGGCTATCCGGAGGGCTTGGAAGGAAACCCAGTCTCAGATCCTTATTCTTTGGCTGTATCCTCCGCGTTGAGCGGCAAGGGCACTCTCACCATGAGAGCAAATGAGGATGGCGAGCTAAAGATCATGGGTTGGAATGGCAGCGAGTGGATCAACTTTGGCGGCGAGGTAAGTGCCGAGGATTCCAAGATGGTCTCAGCTGAAGTAGATTTGGTTGAACTCTATATTGTCGTCAAATAAGAAGAACATTTGATTTTTTTAGGCCGGTCTCCTGACCGGCCTTTTTATTGCCCTTAAAATTCCCCTAATAAATATTTATAAGCTGTTTTGTCATAGTACTTTCGGATATTGTGAGCCTTTACAAGTAAAATTATGCCTGGCATACTTCATTTATTAACAAATGGGATAAAATGGGAAATAAGCTTATAAATGTTCATCGGGAAATATTATCACAAGTTGGAAAGCAATCGACGGCTTTCCTTACCGAAAAGTTTCCGCGATGGACATAGCGCCTGGGTCATAACCCGAGGACTGGACGGCAGCTTATTTCTCTATACCGCAGAGGACTTCGAAACGGAAATAGCCAACTTCGAAGCCCGCACCTTCACAAAAAAAACCAACCGCGACTTCATCCGGCTAATGACTAATGAGGCGCAAATGCTGCAGGTCGACAGAAGTGGCCGAGTACAACTGCCCGAGTACTTGGCAAATCTGGCTGGCTTAAATAAAGAAGTGGTTGTTGTCGGCTCCCTAAAAAGAATTGAGATCTGGGACCAACAACGCTACCACGCCTACGTGGACACAATAGAAAGCCAAGCCGAAGAGATCGCAGAACGACTCGAGGAAGACAAGGATGAATAACGCGCACGTGCCGGTGATGCTCTCCGAAGCCACTGAGGCTTTGCAGATCCACCCGAATGAATGGTATATCGATGCCACCTTTGGGGGTGGCGGACATACCGGAGAAATCCTCAGGCAGGGAGGCAATGTCCTGGCATTTGACTGGGATCGTCCGGCAATTGAAGCTGGCAACAAGAAGTTTGCCGACCATATCAATCAAGGCAAGCTTGTTCTCATCAGAGAAAGTTTTGCCAAGCTGCATGATGAAACCACAAAGATGCAGACTGAACAAAAAGTCGGAAGAATTCAAGGAATCCTGTTCGATTTCGGGACCAGCACCGACCAGCTGCTATCAAGCGAACGAGGTTTCAGCTTCACCGGAGACGGCGAGCTGGACATGAGAATGGATGACCGGTTGGGAGTTCAAGCCAAAGACATTTTGGCGGTTGTGCCGGAAAAACAGCTCAGCGAGTTGTTTCTGGAAACCGGCGGCGAACCACAGGCCAGGAAAATTGCCAAGGCAATTAAATCCAGCCCAGTGCCAATAACTACTACCGGCCAACTAGCCGAACTGGTGAAAAAAGTCAAAAAAGGCAGAACAGGCAAACTGCATCCCGCCACCAAGGTTTTCCAAGCCTTGCGGATTGCAGTAAACAGTGAGCTTGAACAGATTAGTTTAGCCTTGCCGCAGGCTTTGGATCTGCTGCAACCTGGAGGCAGTATTGTCACCATCGCTTTCCATGAAGGAGAGGACAGGATAGCCAAGCGCTATTTCCGGGAATGGGCTAAAACAGGCTTAGGAGAAGAGTCCGGGCCTTTCACCCCGGCGGATGGGGAAGTGCAGAAAAATCCGCGTGCCAGGAGCGCCAAGCTCCGCGTGTTTAGAAAGACAAATGAATAAAAAAATTGCTTTACTTTATATCGTCAGTTTGATAGTACTCGCCGGCAAAGTAGTCGGGACTATCTACCAAGGCAGCATGGTGGTCAACCATGGCAGCAGAATAGCAGAGCTGCAACGGGAAAAACAACAACTGGAAAAACGTGAGCTGGAGCTGCAAACCACGTTGGCCGGGTCCATTTCAATTGCCAGTGTTGCCAATTCGCAGGAAATCAAAAACTACGAACCGATCGATAGTCCAATCGTGGTCATTCCCACCTCTGCTGTGGCCGCCAATCTCTAGTACCCTTCATAGCCCAGGTGAAGTACCATAGGCGTGTATATGGATAACACCAACAGAGAAAAACTGGTTGTTTTTTTGATGTATGCCGCCTTTGTTACCATCATTTCCAGACTATTCTATTGGCAAATCATAAAAGGCGAGTCTCTGCAGGCTGCTGCGGAAAATCAATATGAGCGCACTATCACTCAAACCGGCAGCCGGGGAACCATTTATACAGCAGATGGCTACATTCTAGTGAGCAATAAACCAGTTTATAGGTTGTTTGCACAGCCGGCTCAACTGGAGATTCCGCCGGAGTCGGTTGTCAACCAAATCGTTCCCCTGCTTTTGCCTGAGTACAAGGAATACAAGGACGCGAGCACTAGCGCGGCATTGGAAGAGCTAAGCACAAAGATCAAGGAGGATTTTAACAGCAAGCTCTCCAAGAAAGATTCTCAATGGGTCAGCCTGAAAACCGAAATTTCAGAACCAACTAAAGAACAAATTGAATCATTAAAAATCCATGGCCTCGGTTTTGACCAATATCAAAAGCGGGATTATCCGGAAGCTTCGATGGCTGCTCACTTGACAGGTTTCGTAGGCAAAGATGAAAGCGGCAATGACTTGGGATATTTCGGGCTGGAAGGGGCACTGGAAAAAGAACTACAGGCACGTTCCAGTACAAATACCGTCATTACTGATGCCCTTGGAGGATTGCTGGTGGGTAATCCTGCATCAGTCAGCTATGTGGACGGCCGTAACGTGACCACCTCGATTAGACGGGATGTGCAATATGCTGTCGAACAGAGCTTGAAGGTAGGAATTGAAAAATACGGTGCGGCTGCGGGCGAGGCAATAGTTATGGAGCCGGCAACAGGAAAAATCCTTGCCCTAGCAGCTTATCCGAACTATGACCAGTCTGCTTTCATCGACTTCAGCCCGGATTTGTACAAAAATCCCAGTATCGCCAACCTTTACGAACCAGGTTCGACGTTTAAAATCTTGACAGTCGCCGCCGGCATAGATACCGGCAAAATTACAGCCGAAACCACTTGCCCGAGGTGTTCCAGTCCCAGAGTTTTTGGTCAGTACACTATCCGGACTTGGAATGATGTTTATAATCCCAATATTTCCATGATTGATGCATTGGCCAAATCCGATAACACAGCTATGATATATGTCGCCGAGTTACTTGGGGCAGACACTTTTCAAAAATACATCAAGGCTTTTGGTATCGGAGAGCCATTGCACTTGGAACTGCAGGAGGATACTGCCACTCCTTTTCCTGACCAATGGAACCCAGTCAGGCTGGCAACCGCCTCCTTTGGTCAGGGAATTTTAACCAACAGCCTGCAAATGCTCAGGGCGGTCAGCACCATAGCCAATGATGGCGTGATGATGAAACCGATTATTGTCACCGAGGTTTCTGATCCGACTACTGGAGAGACAATCACAACCCCTGTAAGAGAAGAACGGCGGGTGGTCTCAGCTGCCACTGCCCAAGAAGTCACCAGAATGATGATCCACGCCGCCCAAAGCGGCGAAGCTCAATGGACCGCCTCTCGCACTCACACTATCGCTGGAAAAACCGGAACTTCGCAGGTGGCGATAGTGGGAGGATATGCGGAGGATAAAACGGTGGCTAGTTTTATTGGTTTCGCACCGCCGGATAACCCTAAGTTTGTTCTCTTAGTCAAATTAACCGAACCAACCAGTTCACCCTGGGCAGCAGAAACAGCAGCGCCTTTGTGGTATCACATCGCCGAGAGGTTATATCTGCTTTTAAACATTCCGCCAGACAGAATTCAGTCAAGCTCCTCAAGTCCCGAGCAAACCGAAAACTAGAAACAACCTTGTTAAATCCTCCAGTAAAGATCCAGGCTGGATTTGGTAGACTTACACTTTGCTTCGGCTATAATAGGTTCATGCTCAAAGAAGCGCTCTATACCGCCAAGAGGCCATATCACCTGGTCAAAACCGGATTGTTGAATGGCTTACCGGCGGCGATAAAATACCGTTTCCCTGCCCGCAAGCTCCATATTTCCGCTATTACCGGCACAGACGGCAAAACCACTTCCTCGACCTTGCTCTACCATGTGCTGAAAAACTCAGGCTACAAAGCTGGTTTGCTATCTACCGTGGCAGCTTATATCGGCAACGAAGAAATTGATACCGGTTTTCATGTTACTTCTCCGCAACCATCTGACCTGCAGAATTTTATGCGCTGCCTGGTGGATCAGGGTTATACACATCTGGTGATGGAGGTGACCTCGCATGGCAGTTATCAGTATCGGACTTGGGGGGTGAAACCAGAGTTGGCGGGGATTACTAATGTTGCTCATGAGCATCTTGACTATCATCTGACTTATCAACGCTACCTCAAGGCTAAAGCCGACGTGCTGAAACCAGCTCCAACCATTGTTTTGAACGAGCAGGATAACTCGTATTTAAAATTGAAAAAGGAAATCGGCTTCAACCACACTCTCTTGACCTACTCGATGGACATGAATCTGCCCAAAAAGATAAGTGCTGCAATCGAAAAGCGTTTCCCCGAAACCTACAATCAGCTTAATGCCAGACTGGTATATCAATTGGCTAAAACCCTTGGAGTTGGTGATGACAGCTTTGCAGCAGCAATAGAAACTTTCCCAGGAATAGCGGGAAGAATGGAATACATAAAAACCAGAAGACATTTTGATGTCATTATTGATTTTGCTCATACGCCGCAAGGTCTGAAAGCCGCACTCACTAGTGTTAGAGATAAACACAAAAAAACAAAACTCTCGGGCAGAATAATCGCAGTTTTCGGCTGCGCCGGGCTCCGGGATTTTGCTAAGCGGCCGATGATGGGCAAGATTGCGGTGGAGTTAGCCGATTTGACAGTATTTACTGCAGAAGACCCCCGCACCGAGAATGTTTGGTCTATCATCAGACAGATGAAGGAGCAGCTCCCCGCCAACCACAATAAAGTCATCTCCATCGCTGACCGCCGGGAAGCCATTCATTTTGCCATCAATAAACTAGCTGCTAGCGGCGATACGGTCATTATTTTGGGCAAAGGCCACGAAAAGAGCATCTGTTACGGCACAACTGAGTATCCCTGGAGCGACCGAGCGGTGGCTGAGGAAGCACTCGGATAGAAGCTATGAGCACACCTCAAACAGTGACTATGGGCGGCGGCACCGGCACATTCGCGGTCATCTCTGCCTTAAAAAAACTGCCAGTAAAAATTTCCACAGTCATTGCGGTTTCTGATTCCGGCGGTTCGACCGGTAGAATCCGAGACGAGTTTGGTTTTCCCCCTGTCGGTGACTTGCGGCAATCCTTAGCTGCATTAGCTGAGCCGGAGAGCCAAGAATGGATTCGCAAAATTCTTCTTTATCGCTTTGATAAGGGAGAGGGATTGCGGGGTCATAACCTCGGCAACCTGATTCTGACTGCGCTTCAGGATATGACAGAAGGCGACACCACTCGAGCACTAGAGATAGCCGAAAGCGTATTTGATCTGCAGGGCAAGGTCATTCCTGTAACAGCCGAAAATGTTGAACTGGTTATCTATTATGCCAACGGTACCAAGGTAGTTGGTGAACACATCCTGGATGAGACGGGTGATAATCCTAAAAAAGTTGCTAGGATTGAATTAACGCCGGCAGCTACACTCAATTCGGTGGCAGCGGACGCGTTGGCTAAAGCAAACCTGATTATCATTGGACCAGGCGACTACTATGCCAGCCTGATGGCAACTCTAGTAGTAGAGGGAATTAGCGAGGTTTTTGCAAAAACTCAAGCCAAGATTGTCTACATCACCAACCTGATGACCAGAAGAACCCAAACACATGGGATGACAGCTGCTGATCATCTCCGAGGCATTGAAAACCAGATTGGGAGAAAAGTGGATCGAATCCTCATCAACAATGAATTCATACCTGAGGAGATTATCAATGCCTATGCTGCTGAGGACGAGTATCCAGTTGTTGATGACTTAACTAGTGATGAAAGGGTTTTACGTTTGCCGTTGATCAGGACTACAATAGTGCAAAAAGCTGCTGAGGACACTGCCTACAGGTCGCTTTTGCGTCATGATGAGGACAAGCTGCGAGCAGCGCTGCAACAGCTGCTGTCAGAAATAAAGGAAAGCCATGGAAATTCTTAAGTATCAAAACTTCTACCTAGTAGGTATTAAAGGTGTAGGCATGGCTTCCTTGGCACAGCTCTTGCTTGATGCCGGCAAAAACGTCAGCGGCAGTGATGTTGATGGAAAATTCGTGACCGCAGCTTTGTTGGAAAAGTTGCAAATTCAGATTGACGAAGGTTTCAACCAACCCTTGCCGGCAAACACGGATTGCGTAATCTATACAGCTGCCCATCAAGGCAGGTTTAATCCTCAGGTTCAACAGGCAGAGCAGGCTGGTTTGCCTGTATATTCTCATGCTGAAGCCCTGGGAGAATTTTTTAATAGCCAAAAGGGCATCGCTGTTTGTGGAGTTGGCGGAAAAACCACCACCAGCGCCATGATTACCTGGATCTTGCATCAACTCAAGCTGCAGCCTTCTTATTCCATCGGAATAGCCCAAATTCATGGTCTTGAGAATACCGGCCATTACAATCTAAACAGTGAATACTTCGTCGCCGAGGCCGATGAGTACGCAACCGACCCAGTGGGAGTTCAGCGAGGCGGCGAAGTGGTGCCGCGGTTCGCATTCCTGAATCCGCACATTACTGTCATGAGGGGTCTGCAATTTGATCATCCAGATGTGTATCGGGACTTTGATCATACGAAATCAGTATTCAATAAATTTTTCCAACAAATTGATCATGACGGGACATTGATTTTTCCGGCTTCACAAAAATATCCTGAGTTAGTTACCAGCGCAAGCAACTTGATCTTTTATGGAGAAGGCGAAGATAATGATGCTCAAATCAGATATGATCAAGCAGCCTCGCGTGGGAAGACAGTAGGGCATATAAAATACCAGGGGGTCGAACAGGTAATTGAAATAAGTTTGCCTGGTAAATATAACTTTGACAATGCCGCTGCTGCCGTGCTGGCAACAACAGCCGCCGGAGTCCCAATCGAAGAAGCTGCGGAGGCCATGAAATCTTTTTCGTCGGTGAAGCGGCGGTTTGAACGCAAGGCAGACAAAAACGGCTTGCTTTGTTTTGACGATTACGCCCACCATCCCCATGAAATCAAAGCCGTGGTGCAAACCCTCAACGAGTGGTATCCGGCGGAACGTAAATTTATTGCTTTTCAACCCCACACCTTTTCCAGGACAAAAGAGTTGTTTGATGAGTTCGTGGATGCTTTCGCAGAGTCTCAGAGTGTCTTGTTAGCTGACATATTTGCCTCCGCGAGAGAATCTGCTGATTCATCTGTTTCATCCGCCCAACTGGCGGAAGCTATTGCCAGAAAATATCCCGCTACCCAAGCAGAATATTTAGGCTCCCTAGAGAATATTGCTGATTACATGAAAGAAAATGCCCGCCCCGGCGATGTTTTTATAACCTTGGGTGCAGGGGATATTTATCAAGTGCACGAAATGTTATAGTACCTTCATGACAGAGACACAGCAGCAGTTTGCGACTACATTTCCTGGTGTCAACTTTGAGTTCGACAAACCTCTGGCGCCGATGACGTATTTCAAAATCGGCGGCAATGCCGAGATCTTCCTGGAAACAGCGGATGAATCTTTGATAGGTAGGTTAGCCGAATTTGCCCAGCAAAATCAGATCCCTTACCGCGTCTTTGGCGGTGGCAGCAATGTGTTGGTGCCCGACGAGGGCGTTCCCGGATTAACCTTGAAAATTGCTTTGGATGATATCAAGGAAGTCGGCACTGACAACAATGGAAAGCGGCTAGTTCAGGCAGGAGCAGGAATTAAGACTGCGCTGCTGGTGTCTCAGACTGTGGCTTTGGGTTTGACTGGCCTAGAGTATTTCCTGGGCGTACCCGGCACACTGGGCGGAGCCGTTTATAACAACTCACATTATCTAGAAGACCTTATCGGTGAACACATCACCAGGGTACAGGTAGTCAAGGATTCTCAAGGTCCTTACTGGCTGGCAAATGAGGAGTGCGATTTTGGTTATGACCATTCCCGTTTTCATTCAACTAAGGAAGTTATCCTCAGGGTAGAATTCGCCCTAGCTAACGGAGACCGTGAAACCTCTCAAGCTTTAATTAGAAAAGCCACTGAGTACCGTGCACAAACACAGCCGTTAGGACCGCCAAGCTCAGGTTGTATCTTCCGCAACACTCCCAACACACCGGAACTCCGCAAAAGGTTTCCTCAATTTGCAGAGAGGTCACATGTACCTGCCGGGTTTCTGATTGATCAAGCCGGACTAAAAGGAGCTTCTGAAGGCGGAGTTGTAGTCAGCGATAAACACGCGGCCTGGATTATCAATACCGGCGATGCCACTGCCAAAGAGGTAATTAGTTTAGTCAACAAAGTAAAACAAACCGTCAAAGAACAATTCGGAGTTGAGCTGCAGGAGGAAATTTTCCTTCTTAAATGATCAAGAATAAGCCGAGTAGAAAGGATCTCTATGGCAAGATTTTATGTTACCGGCGGCACACCCCTGCACGGTTCGGTCAGGATTGGTGGTGCAAAAAATGCGTCTTACAAAATCATGATTGCCTCGTTGTTGGCAGATACAGAGTCGCGGATTCTTAATTTTTCCCATATTAGCGATGTTGAATTAGTTGCTAAGATTATTGGTTATCTGGGAGCAGAGGTAAATCGGGCGGGGGAGAGGGCAATTTTTATTAATCCCACCCAGCTTAATTCTTTTGAGATTGACCCGGCACATGGGGAACAGGGCAGATTCTCGACAATGTTTATTCCGCCCCTGCTGGCCCGCTTTGGCAAAGCTCGTGTCCCAGCTCCAGGCGGTGACAAAATCAGTAAAAGACCACTGGACAGACATTTTGAAGGTTTGCGGGCGTTGGGAGCGACAGTTGGATACGAAAACGGCATGTATGTTGCCGAAACTTCCGGACTTAAAGGTGCAACCTACCGTTTTGAAAAAAATACCCATACCGGCACAGAAACACTTATCCTGGCAGCTGTGAAAGCCAGTGGCAAGACCGTGCTGGAAAATGCAGCTGAAGAACCGGAAATCGACGATTTGATCTTATTCCTGAACAGCATGGGCGCCAAAGTCCAGCGCCGGCCGGACAGAGTTATTGAGATTGAAGGTGTGGAAAAACTCAACGGTGCCATCCACCGGTTAATGCCTGACCGCAATGAGGCGGTCAGCTACGCCTGCGCCGCCATTGCTACCCGAGGTGATGTGATCATCGAGAATGCTCGGCATCAAGATTTGACAGCTTTTCTTGAAAAACTCGAGGAAATCGGAGCTGGTTTTGAAGTAGGCAACTTCGGGATTCGTTTTTATCGCAAAGGTGAGCTCAGAGCCACCGATGTCACCACCGAGATCCATCCGGGTTTTATGACGGACTGGCAGCCGTTATGGGCGACGGTGATGACCCAATGCTCTGGCGTCAGCACCATTCATGAAACCATCATGTCCAACCGTTTTCAGTATGTAGATGCCTTGGTCAAGATGGGTGCGAAGATTGAAAAATTCAACCCCGAGACAGCAAATCCAGATGAGGTTTATAATTTTGACCTCAAAGACGACCAACCAGGAACTATGCACGCCATCCGCATCTCCGGTCCAACTCCGTTGCAAGCCGGCGAGTTTGAAGTTGTAGACCTGCGCCATGGGGCAACGCTGATTACTGCAGCAATGTCTGCCCAGGGAACCTCGATTATATCCGGAATTGAACACGTCGATCGTGGTTACGAAAAGCTCGATGAGCGCCTCAGATCCATGGGTGCAAAAATCGAACGCAAGGATTAAAAAGTAAGAGCACAATCTCCAGCTACCTGGTTGGAAACTCATGGCTGCTCATCTATAATGGACGACAGGGCTGCTGGTAGAGTCAGCTACTAAGAAGGAAATCATGGGATCATTGGCTTTGGCGCTTAGCGTACTAATGTTGTCTTTTATCGGCACCAGCATTTTAATTATCCCCTTTATCAACTTGCTCTACCGATTACGGTTTCAGCGGGCCAAACAAGACACTACCCGTGATGTCTTCGGCAGGCTAACGCCTATTTTCAACCGCTTTCACCAACAGAAAGCCGGAGTTCCGGTCGGCGGCGGCTTACTGGTTTTGGTGGTGGTGTCGATTCTTTTTGCAATCCTGCTGCCGATTCTCCGGGCATTTGGCATTGAAATTACCAGCGTGTATCCCAATGTTGCCGCTGAGATCAATGTCCTCTTCTTTACTTTTTTGTCATTCGGGATAGTGGGTTTATACGACGATATCAAGAAATTTTTCAAATTTAAGGCAACCGGTTTTTTTGGCCTGAGAATGAAACATAAGTTGTTGTTACAGGTGTTGCTGGCAACAGTAATCGCCGGTATTTTATATTTCCAATTGGGTATATCCATACTCAACATTCCTTTCATTGGCACTTTTGAACTCGGTTGGGCCTATATTCCTTTTGCGGTAGCCGCTATCGTGGCTTTTGCCAATGCTGTCAATATCACCGACGGCTTGGATGGCTTGGCTGCCGGGACTTTAATGATCTCCTTGTTTGGATTGTGGTTTTTATCGGCTACGATTCTTGATGTGCCCCTTAATCTTTTCCTGGCACTCTGGATTGGGTCGCTGATCTCGTTTTTGTATTTCAATGTTTTCCCCGCCAGAATGTTCATGGGTGACGTCGGTTCGCTGGCCTTCGGGGCGACCCTGGCGGTAGTTGGTTTGCTCTTGGGCAAAGCTTTTGCCTTGGTGGTAATTGGTTTTATCTTTGTTCTGGAAGTGGGTAGTTCGTTGGTTCAGCTGTTGGCAAAAAGATTCCTGAGACGCAAACTCTTGCCGGCAGCGCCTCTGCACTTGTCTCTGCAACAATATGGATGGGAAGAACCAAAAATTGTCCAGCGAGCCTGGCTTGTGCAAATCATGCTGACTATCTTTGGCATGTGGCTGGCGGTACTTTAATTATCAGCCTTTTCTTGAATTTCTTGGGGTATGAAAAAGAAGCCGATCTCTCCTCAGCAATCCGTGCTTTTCCTGATCGGCATCCTGGTGGTATTGAGTTTGTTGGGGTTGCTGTTTGTTTTTGAAGCTTCAACCTCAGAAGCATACCGAACTTTTGGCGATCAATACCACTTTTTAAAACATCACGCTATTGGCTTGGCAATTGGGCTGGTTTTCTTCAGCATGGCAGCATTGGTCCCGGCTGATTTATGGCTCAAAGCAGCGCCGCTCCTCTATGCCGGAGGCATCCTCAGTCTACTGCTGGTTTTCATCCCCGGAATTGGGTTGAACTTAAACGGAGCGCGGCGCTGGATTTCTTTCGGTCCTGCAGTCTTTCAACCGGTGGAATTGATGAAACTGGCTTTGATTGCCTATCTCAGCTCTTGGCTGAGCAAATACCAAAAATTGCCGCAGTTCTTGGTGTTGCTGGGTATTCCTACCTTGTTAGTTTTGTTGCAGCCGGACCTTGGTTCGATGATGGTGTTATGCGCTATTGGTTTTTCCCTGTACTTTGTAGCGGGCGGACAGCTGAAACAATTTATGCTCACCATAGGTGGAGCTGCCATTATGGTGCTCTTGGCAATTCTGGCTTCGCCTTACCGGCGGGAACGGTTGCTGACTTTTCTCAATCCCACCGCGGACCCGACTGGATCGAGCTTTCATGTTAGACAATTAACTATAGCCCTAGGGCGAGGCGGCTTGTTTGGTCAAGGTATTGGTAACTCCAGTCAAAAATACGCTTACCTGCCTGAAGCCAGCACCGACTCCATCTTTGCAATTGTGGCGGAAGAAATTGGCTTTGTTGGATCTACAATTATTATCACGCTCTTTCTTACTTTTCTGATTTTGCTTTTTCGGAATGTCATCAAATTGCCGACTGGTTCGCCGCAGCGGCTGCTGGGATTTGGCATCTTTTTTTGGCTGGCGATTCAGATCATCCTGAATTTGGCTGCGGTAGTAGGATTGGTGCCATTGACCGGCATTCCGCTGCCGTTTTTCTCATATGGCAGATCTGCTCAAGTCATGTTATTGTTGGCCTCAGGTATTATAGTAAGTTTAGGAAGACGTAAATGAAGATTTTGCTCTCCGGCGGGCATTTAACGCCGGCTTTGGCTTTTATTGAATATATTCAACAAAACCACCCGGAAGTGGAATTATATTTTGCCGGCCGCGTTTATAGTCGCAAAGAAGAGAAACAACTTTCCAGAGAAAGAGAGGAAATGCAGGCAAGGGGAGTAACCTTTATATCTTTTAGCTCCGGCAAACTTGGCCAAGGCAACGCTGTTAGTTTGTTAAGGAATAGTCTTAGGATGTTGCGAGGATTTGGCCAAGCATTGTTGATTTTTCCCAGATACAAACCCGATGTTTTTGTCTCGTTCGGTGGCTATTTGGCGGTGCCTTTGGCTGTAGCCGCCTGGTTTTGGCGGATTCCAGTGATTACTCATGAACAAACCAGAACCGCAGGCATTGCCAATAATCTAATTGCTCCATTTGCCAAAAAAATCGCCCTTTCTTATCAGGAAACAAAAGAGTTTTTTCCTGCCAGTAAAACAGTCATCACCGGCAATCTAATCCGTCAGGAAATCCTGAAAGAGATCAAAGAGCCACCTCCTTGGTTTAAATACCAGGAGAAAAAACCGCTGCTTTATATCACCGGCGGCAGTCAAGGCTCAGAGGTAATCAATGCTACTGTTGCCCGCAGTCTGAATGTAATCCTCAAGGACTGGGTGGTTATTCACCAATGCGGCAGCCCTACGAAAAGACGCAATTACGAAAAGGAACTGCAGCGTGAACGGGCTCAACTAACCAAAGCAAAACAAGAACGCTATTACATCAAGCCTTGGATTAATGAGCAAGACTTAGCCTGGATATATACCAAAGCAACTGCTGTCATTTCCCGGGCAGGAGCTAATACCACCCATGAGTTGCAAGTGCGTCGGGTGCCAGCAATTTTGATACCGTTGCCGTTTTCCCATAACGACGAGCAGTATTTAAATGCCAAAGCACTGGCTGACACCGGCGGAGCTATTCTGCTGCCGCAAAAAGATCTAACCAGTGAAAAACTGATCGAAGCGTTGGAATTGATTAAAAAGCAACCCATGAGTTTCCGCCGCAAGCTTGCCAAAGCAGATGATTACAAAGAAAACGCAGCTGAATCTTTATTCAAACTAGCTGCCGAGGCTGCAAATTACAAACCAACCTAAGAGAATATGACTGCCCAAAAACACCCTTTTCGTTTTGCCGGTTTGGTAGTGGTTGCTGTGACCATGTGTTTGCTGGTGGTGCTTTCTCATCAGCTTTTCCGCATTAACAAGATCGTTTGCACCCTGGAAGATGGAGGGCAGTGCCCGAATAATTTGCAGCGCCAGCTAGATAATATGATTGGTACAGCAGTGTTTTTCACTAAATATGAAGCGCTGTTGGTAGCCGAGCCCTTCGCCAGCGAGCCTTACACGCTCGTGAGCCATAACAAGATCTTGCCAGACACCTTGTCGGTAGTTTTCAGACCAGAGCCGTTGCTGTATGGCCTCAAGCTGGATAACGGCAACACATATTATGTTGGAGAAAAAGGTTCGCTGATGAATATCTCCGGCAACCCGGACACCAACTCGATACACGCCACCGGGCCTGAAGAGCAGTTTCTGACTGACCACAACACTATTAACCCGCACTTTCACAGCTTGTTCGCTACGACTTTGTCGGCTTTAGCAAAACACCAATTCGAGCTTTCTGAAATCAGCTGGCAGAGTCCAACTGAAATAAAGCTAAAGCTTCGCAACGCTCCGGATGCTATTATGGATGAATCAAATCCTGCATTGGCTGTGGAAAAACTGGCGTTGCTGTTGAATTCCAAAAACCTGGAAGAACTCGAGGGTCAAATATCAGTTATTGATTTGCGGTTTGAGATGCCAGTACTACGCACTGGGCAATAATTTTGTTATGCTAGAAACGGGCAAGAAATATGCCACAAAACCGGATTATCACTGCTATTGATGTCGGGACAGATAAGTCTGTGTCGCTTATCGCTTCTCATGACCCCGAAACCCAAAAACTTCGGGTTATGGGTGTGGCTGCCGTCCCTTCCAAAGGCATGAAGCGCAGCCAAATTGTCGATCTGGAAAAGGTTGTAGAAACCATCACCGAGAGCCTTGATGCAGCCGAGAGGATGGCCGGCCTTGATGTTAAAAGCGCCTTTTTGTCAGTTTCCGGTGCCCACATCACCTCGCAAAATTCCAAAGGGGTCGTGGCCGTAGCTTCACCTGACCAAGAAATTATTCCCGATGATGTTTCCAGGGTGATTGAAGCCGCCCGGGCAGTTTCTCTGCCTTCCGACCGGGAAATAATTCATGTTATTCCTAAAGATTTTAAAGTAGATTCTCAAGAAGGCATTAAGGATCCCGTAGGTATGACCGGTGTGCGTCTCGAATCCGAAGCCCACATTATCACCGGGCTCTCCACCTCGCTGCGCAACCTGCAAAAGTGTATCGAGGACATTGGCCTCACCGTTGAGGCCTTTGTGTTTTCGGCGCTAGCAGCTTCGGAAGTAGTGCTATCGGAAACGGAAAAGGAACTAGGTGTAGCCTTGGTGGATATCGGTGCTGGCTCTACCTCGATGTGCGTGTTTGTGGACGGGTCGCTGGAGTATTCCGGGTCGCTGCCGATTGGCGCCCGGCATATTACCCAAGATATAGCCTTGGGTTGCCGGGTCAGCATCGAAACCGCGGAAAAAATCAAGCTTTCACTCACCAACGATCCATTCCTGAATATTGCGCCCCGATCCGGCGAGTCAAAACAAGAATTTTCGCAGAGGCGCAAAAAGGCTGAACAACTCAAGCTTGCAGATTTTGAAGGACCTGCCAACTCTGAGGTTCTCTCAAAACGCACTATCGTCGAAGGCATCATGATGCCCCGAATACAGGAAATTTTTAGTTTGGTAGAAGATACTCTCAAAGATAAAAGCCTTCTTAACGATATTCCCGCCGGTTTGGTGCTAACTGGGGGTGGGGCAGAGACGGTGAAAATTGCCGAAATCGCTAAACGGCATCTAAATATTCCCGTCCGCATTGGCCAAGTTCCTGAATTGGAAGGCATGATCACCGACATCCAAAAACCGCTTTATGCCACCAGCATCGGCCTGCTTTATTATGCTCGCCAGCACGGTGGTGGCGCCGCCGCCGGCCACTTCCAAATCGGGTCGTTTTTCGACTCTCTTTCGGTTGGCAGCCTGCCTGGAAAAATTGGCCGTTTCCTCAAGTCGCTGATGCCCTAGATTTTCTATTGCGTAATCATCATTACGTGGTACACTTTGATATACAGTTAAATTATTTTTTGGTCTGCTAAAACCTCATGGCACTTGTAAAACCTACCAATACCACCTTCGCGAAAATTAAAGTTATTGGTGTCGGTGGCGGTGGTGGCAACGCCGTCAACTCGATGATTGCCTCCAACAAAATCAACGGCGTTGAATTTATTGCCGTTAACACCGATGCCCAAGCTCTGCTGACTTCCCGAGCCGAAACCAAACTGCAGATCGGCAGCAATTTCACCAAAGGCCTCGGTTCCGGAGCGGATCCTGAAGTTGGCCGTACTGCCGCCGAGGAATCCTACGAAAAACTCCGCGACCTGCTTTTTGACACTGACATGGTATTTTTGACTGCCGGCATGGGCGGCGGCACCGGCACCGGTGCCTCACCCATCATCGCCGAGATTGCCAAAGAAACCGGCGCCCTGACCGTGGCAGTGGTCACCAAACCATTTGCCTTTGAGGGCATCCGGCGGATGCAGACAGCTGAGGAAGGCATTGCCTTGCTCAAAGACAGCGTCGACACCCTGATTGTCATCCCCAATCAACGCCTCATGGAAGTCGTAGACAAGAAAATGCCTTTCCTAGACGCCTTTAAGCTGGCGGATAATGTCCTCGGCCAAGGTGTCCAAGGCATTTCCGACTTGATCACTGTGCCCGGTTTAATCAATGTTGACTTTGCCGACGTCAAAACCATCATGACCGAGTCTGGCTCAGCCCTGATGGGCATCGGCGAAGCCAGCGGCGAAAACCGCGCCGCCACAGCTGCCCGGATGGCAGTTTCTTCACCCCTGCTTGAGGTTTCTATCGATGGTGCAAAAGGCATCCTCTACAATATCATTGGCGGTCCAGACATGACCATGAGCGAGGTGTCTGACGCTTCGGCGATTATTTCTCAAGCTGCCGACCCGGATGCCAACATTATCTTTGGGGCTACCATCAACGAAGAAATGGGTTCCAACATCAAAATCAGTGTCATTGCCACCGGGTTCGATGACCGGCAAATGGGTTATGGCGCCTCCACCAGGCCATTGTTCGGTGCCTATTCCCGCGAGTCGCAACTGAAACTCCGCAACCAACAACGCCAGGAGGAGCGCCGCGCTGAAGAACAGCCTGCAGGTTCGCCCCTGATTGATAGGGCGCCCGGCAGCTTCACCCAACCCCTAACCACCAGTCAAATTCAAAGCACCACCCCCACGCAACCGTTTGTAAAATCCCAAGCGTTTGGTGATGATGTCAGCAACACCACCCCGGCAGCAGATGACATCGACGATGATGAGGCCAGCACATCCGACAATGGCCATTCCGACATCAACCCTTCAGAGTTCGAGGATGAGTTCGAGATTCCGGCCTTCATGAGGAAACGGCGCTAATCTTTTCCAAGAATATTTACCCGCAGTCGATACAACCGATCCAAAAACTCTCTAAAACCGTACAGATCGCTGTAAGTCATACCCAGGCTGTTTTGGATGTCGACAACTCTCCGGCTGATGCTTTCCAAGGCTTGTATATCACTTTTAGTTAATAATCCTTCTAGATAATTCCGTTCAATTTGAAGTAATGAACGGCCATCAATTAAAAACTGCTGCATGATTAGATGCTTTCTCATACCCAGATATTTGTTAATGATTTGCTCAGACAACTCGGCAATTCTGATTTTTCCGGCAATAGCCAGCAGATAGAGTTTTGCACCCAACTCCTGTGTTTCCAGAGAATGTCTGCCTCTAAGCACACCAATGTCGGTGACAAGCAAGAGTTTATGCATTCTCTCAACAATTTCATAAGCTTTTTGCAAAGAAATTCCTTCCTTGCCGAGAGCTTCTGCGGTGAAGGCTTCGTCAAGACTTTTTGGTGCCGGCTCTTTTTTCCTGAAAAATCTTTTAAATACTTCTGACATCTTAATAATGCTTCCAAGCCAAAGTCACAGATTGATTATAACCTGTTATTCTCACTCCTATGCTATAATTAAGAGGCAACAGCGTTTGAGCCAGGCAATCACCCGGCGAGCTGGCCGCAGAAATGCCGCCTAGGCAAAGTAGATCGGTCCGGGTAAGCCCGTAATAGCTGGAACGAAGCGCGGCAACGCAAATAGACTCACAGCCGCGGAAAAGAGGTGGTACCGCCGAAATGAAGGCCCTCTTGTGGACAGCACCAACAGCTGTTTGCAAGAGGGCTTTTTTGAAATTCCGTGAAAACAACACATTTCACGGTGCCCGCCTGGTATTAGACGCGTGAAAACAGCGTGAAAAATCGTGAAAAGCAAAGGAAAAATGAGTAAAGAACCCCTGCCAACCACCTTGGATTTTCCAGAGATGGAAAAGCAAGTGCTGATCTACTGGAAAGACACCAAAGCCTTCGAGCGCCAAGTAGAAATGCGGCCGGAAAATAAGCCTTATGTGTTTTACGACGGGCCGCCTTTTGCGACCGGCATGCCGCATTATGGCCATCTTCTAGGTTCTACCGCCAAGGATGTCATTCCCCGTTATTGGGCGATGAAAGGCTACCGGGTGGAACGTGTCTGGGGTTGGGATTGCCACGGCTTGCCGATAGAAAACATGATTGAGCAGCAACTGCAGATCAAGGGCGGCAAAAAAGGCATCGAGGAGATGGGCATCGCCCGCTTTAACGCTGCCTGCCGCGCCGAAGTCCTGCGGCTTGACCAAGAATGGGAAACCATTATCGACCGACTCGGCCGCTGGGTGGATTTCGCCAATAATTACAAAACCATGGACACCTCTTTTATGGAATCGGTGTGGTGGGGTTTTTCACAGCTGCATGAGAATGGTCTGATCTATGAAGGCCGCAAAGTGGTTATGTACTGCCCGCGCTGTGCCACGCCGCTTTCTAACTTTGAGATAGCCATGGACAACTCCTATGAGATGGTTGAAGATCACTCAATTTTTGTGAAATTCCCTGTTGATGGCAAGGCTGATGAGTATCTCTTGGCCTGGACAACTACTCCCTGGACTCTGCCTGGCAACGTTGGTCTGGCGGTTGATCCTCAAGCTGACTATGTCAAAGTCAGGGCCGGGGATGAGCATCTCTGGCTCGCCGAGGCTTTGCTGGAAAAGGTGATGGGTGACCGAGAATATCAGGCCGTGGAAACGGTTAAGGGAGAAGCACTGGTTGGCACCCGTTACACGCCGCTTTACCCGTATATGGAGGAGCACCGGACCGAAAATGCCTGGATGGTAATGCCCGGGGATTTCGTCAGCATGGAAGACGGCACCGGGGTAGTGCACACCGCTGCTTTGTTTGGCGAGGACGACTATGACTTAGCCTTGGAATACAAGCTACCGCTGGTACCGACACTTGACGACGGCGGCAAATTTCTGCCCTTTGTTGAGGTGGCTGCCGGTTTGTTTTACAAAAAAGCAGAAGATACCATCAACACCGACCTGCAAGCACGTGGCTTGGTGTTCAAGCTGGAAAAAATTTATCACTCTTATCCTTTCTGCTACCGCTGTTCGACACCGCTTTATTACAACGCGGTTCCGGCTTGGTTTATCAATGTTCAAAAATTGAAGCCTGATTTGATTGCCCAAAACGAAAATATCAACTGGTATCCCGAACATCTCAAATACGGACGTTTTGGCAAAGGCTTGGAGTCGGCGCCGGACTGGAACATTTCCCGTTCCCGCTATTGGGGCACACCGATGCCGGTGTGGCGGCATGATGAAAGCGGCCGCTACCGAGTAATTGGTTCACGGGACGAGCTGCGGCAGTGGGCGGTCAATCCGGGCGATGTTGGTAAACTAGAAGATATCCACCGCGAATTTATCGACGATATCGAAGTCTGGGTGGATGATGAACGAACCATGAAAGGCCGCCGTATTCCGGAGGTTTTTGATTGCTGGGTGGAGTCCGGTTCGATGCCATTTGCCCAACATCACTATCCGTTTGAGAATAAGGAAAAATTTGAGCGGTCGTATCCGGCTCAGTTTGTCAGCGAGTACATCGCGCAGACGCGGGCGTGGTTTTACACTATGCACGTGATGTCAGTGGGAATTTTTGGCAGCAATGCGGTAGAAAATACCCTAACCACCGGCACAATCATGGCTGAGGACGGCAGCAAGATGAGCAAGTCCAAGAAAAACTTTCCCGATCCAGTGGCCTTGATGGACAAATACGGCGTCGACAGCTTGCGGCTTTACATGATGAGTTCGCCGGTGATGAAATCCGAAAATATCAACTTTAACGAAGCCGAGGTCGGCGAAATCCGCAAGCGGGTATTCAACATTTGGTACAACATGTATGCCTTTTACCGGATGTATGCCGGCGAACGGGCGGTGCTTGTTGGTGAAGTGCCCCAGCCCCACGATGTGATGGACAGGTGGGTGATGAGCCGGGTGCAAAGCCTAATTCAATCAGTCACTGAAGCCATGGATGGTTATAACGTCGTCAAGGCTTCCCGAGCGCTGATGGCGGCCGTTGATGAGGTCTCTACCTGGTATTTGCGCCGCAGCCGAGACCGGTTGCGCGGCGTCAATAGCGGTGAAAGTCAGGGCGAAGCGCGCGGGGATGACGCAGCAGTGGCAGTTTTTGGTTATGTGCTGGTGACTTTAGCTCAATTGTTTGCGCCGTTTGCGCCATTCTTTACCGAGTGGTTGTTCCAACATCTGGTCGATCCGAGCAAGAGTGTGCATCACACCGACTGGCCGGTCGCCCATCCTGAGCTCATCGACACCGATCTGGAAACACAAATGGAAACTATCCGTCGGACAGTGGAACGCACTCATGCTGCCCGCAAAGAAGCGGGCATCAAGGTTCGTCAACCGTTGGCTAGGGTGAGTGTGTTTACCAACGCGTCCAAGCCGGCCGAGGAACTGCTGGCGGTGCTGTTGGATGAAGTGAATGTCAAGGAGGCCGTTTGGCAGGATAAGCAGGTCTCTGCGGAAAGCGACAGCCAATCCGAAACCGACAGTGCTTTCCTGGACGTCCAACTCGACACCAACATCACTCCAGAATTGCAAGCAGAAGGCGAAGCTCGCGAACTCATCCGGGAAATTCAAAAACTCAGAAAAAAAGCCGGCCTGACAATCAATGACAGGGTGGTCGTGCAAGCTCCGGCTTGGCCACAGTCTTGGCAAACAGAAATCGAAAACCGGACGAATTCCAGCCTAGTGAGAGGCGAGCAGCTGAACCTGGAGAAGGCTTGATTCATGCACTCCCTGTGTCTTGGGTTGCGCCAGCTACTGCCCGCTGTACAATAGGCTCATGAGATTGTGGTTTCTGCCGGGCGTGCTGACTGTTTTTGCCTTATTAAGCGTGCTCACTCTCCAGAGTATTGCGCCGACCTTGGCGCCACGGCAATTGGCATTTTTTTTCATCAGCGCGGTGATTTTTATCGTCGCCAGCCGTGTACCTTTTGAAAATATCAAGCGTCTGAGCCCGCTGGGATATGGCATAACTATTTTTCTGTTAATCTTAACCTTAATAATTTCCCTGGAAACCAGAAACACATCTCGTTGGATCGAAGTCGGTGGTTTATTCAAACTACAGCCATCACAGTTGGCGGTGCCGTTTACTGCCATCATGCTGGCTCGTTTCGCGGCAGAAAACAGTTTAAAACTGTGGAAAAACCTACTCAAAGCTCTAACCATTGTTGCCATCCCCGGTGTCTTGATTTTGATCGAGCCCGATTTGGGAACAACTTTGGTATATCTGGCGAGTTTGGCCGTGGTTTTCTTTTTCAGCGACATCCGTTGGCAACAAGTGCTGGCACTGGGAGCAGCCGGGCTGATTATGGTGGTTATTGCCTGGATGTTTTTGCTGCAACCATACCAAAAAGAACGGATCACTTCGTTTATGGATGATAGCCAAACGGAAAGTACCTTGTTATCAAGCAAGTACAATGCTAGGCAAGCTTTGATCGCCGTCGGGTCGGGACAGCTGGTGGGGAGAGGGCTGGGGCAGGGAGTGCAATCGCATCTGCGTTTTCTGCCAGAGCGGCAAACAGACTTTATTTTTGCTTCGCTAGCCGAGGAGTTCGGCTTTATCGGCGCATCCCTGTTGATAGGCTTGTACGGATTGATCTTTTCTTTTATCATCTACACCGGTTACCATGCGGCAAAACCTGAAGAAAGCTGGTTCTGTTACACCACAGCAGCAATGATTTTGCTTCAAGCCGGAGTAAATATGGGTATGAACATGGGCCTGCTGCCGATTACAGGAGTTACCCTGCCATTATTGTCATACGGCGGCAGTTCTATATTGACTATAGCCGGCACCCTAGGCATTGTGCAGTCAATCACTCAGAACAGAAAAAAAGGCATAAAATTAAGTATTAGATAGAAAAAAGCAAAGAATCAGATTAAATTTCCTCTGTTGTGATATAATACTACCTCTTTGTCCTGCAGCTGGGAGACCATGCTCCGCAGGGTAGCAAGAAGTAACAAAGGAGAAATATGTACGCGATTATTTCGCTCGCCGGCAAACAATACCGGGTAGAAAAGGGCACAAAATTAACTGTTGACCGCCTCAACGCTGAAGAGGGGAAAAACATCACAGTCAACGAAGTGCTTTTTGCCAGTGATGGCAAAAAAGTCAGCGTCGGCACCCCAGTGCTCGATAAAGCCAGTGTTATCCTAAAGGTACTGGAACACGGCCAAGACAAAAAAATCAGAGTTGCTACTTACAAAGCCAAGTCTCGATACCGGAAAGTCAAAGGCCACCGGCAGCAAATCACTTCCGTTGAGGTAACCGATATCAAAGCTTAATGGCAACTAATTAATTAGACGGTTGTACGGCCAAGCCGTACGTTTATATGCAACAATATTTTTTCCAACTCGGCAACACGCCGGAATTATCGCTGGCAGAGCTGCAGGTTGTCTTACCAGGCACTATTTTTTCTCAAGTCCATCCTGACCTGGCGAGTGCCAAATTGGATGACAATGTTGACGTTGCCAGCCTTATGGAAAAATTAGGTGGTACCGTCAAGATCATCAAGGTTCTGGCTAACAAGGAAGGGACAGCCAAAGAAAATCTGGAAGCTGTCCTGGCTCAAGTGTTGGCTGATACACACCCCCAGGAGGGCAAAATCCATTTCGCCCTGGCCGAGTTAGGCCGGGATCACCTGCCAATGCTGGATCCGACTGATGTCAAGAGAGCTCTGGTCGAAATGGGTTATGGAGCAAGATTTGTAGAAGGCTCCAGGCATGGTTTGTCAGCTTCGGTATTGTTGCATAGCCAACGTGTCAGGGAGCTTTATGTAATCCAGACCAGCGAAAAGATCTTCCTCGGCGAAACCGCTGCTGTACAAAACATTGATGAATGGAGCCGCCGCGATCGCTCCAAACCATACGCTGACCGCAAAAAAGGCATGCTGCCACCCAAAGTAGCCCGGATGATGGTGAATATGGGTTTGGGTATGCTCCAACGGGAGCAGCAGACACAAATTCCACTCTTGCTCGATCCATTTTGTGGTTCCGGCACGATTGCTATGGAAGCGCTGTTGAGCGACTGCGATGTCATCGCTGGCGACCTCGATTCAGATGCCGTTCATGGCACCAGACAGAACCTGGATTGGCTAAACACAGTTCAACCCTTTGACGGCACCTACGCCGTGGTCCATCAGGATGCTACCTTGATCAAGATACCCAAAGACCGCAAGGTTAACTTATTAGTAACTGAGCCTTTTTTGGGCAAACCAAGACCAAACCCCGCAAAGTTGCCTTTTATTTTCAAAGGTTTGGAAAAATTGTACTTGGGCGCCTTCAAACACTGGACCAAAATTCTCAACCCCGGAGCCGCCGTTGTCATTGTTTTTCCGGTTGTAGAAACCAACAATAATGGCAAGCAAATCCGTTATGACTTGAGGAAATTGATTGACAAGATCAGCCATTTGGGCTACACTACTCATTCTGAACCCATCCTGTACCACCGG
Organism: Patescibacteria group bacterium UBA1370; assembly: GCA_002306315.1. Taxonomy (GTDB): domain Bacteria; phylum Patescibacteriota; class Microgenomatia; order UBA1400; family PJMF01; genus UBA1370. The sequence continues at coordinate 46,710 of DBRK01000035.1, forward strand.
CCGCAAGCCGTGGTGCAGCGGGAAATACACGCGTTTATTTTTCAACCTGGTAAATAAAATCAGGTTGCCCAAAAACAAAGAAAGTAAATATGTCAAAAGTTAAAGCTTCAGGAAAAGTAGCTCAACACTCGCAGAAAAACCGTGGTGGCAAGCGCCTGGGTGTAAAAAAATTCGGCGGTGAATCAGTCATCCCCGGCAACATCATCGTTCGCCAGCGGGGAGCCAAATTCAAAGCCGGCGAAGGTGTTGGAATGGGCAAGGACCACACTATCTTTGCTCTGGTTAAAGGCTTTGTGAAATTTGGCCGTAAACATGGCAACACAGTTGTCAATGTTTCCACCAAGTAAGCAAAACACATTTGATCTTGACAGCACCTCCGGGTGCTGTTTTTGATTCTCCTTTTTCAGGCCGTGAAAACTCGATTTCCACAGTACAAATGGTGGACATTTTGATATACTGGGAAACATATGGCAGACTCACAAAGCATCCAACTACTTGACGTAACTGTTCTACAACCAAATCCCTTCCAACCCCGCAACAAAATCATGAAAGAGGATCTGGAAGAATTGTCTGAGTCTATCAGACGCTATGGAATTCTCGAACCTTTGTTAATCGCTCACACCCCAGCCGGCTACCAAATAATCGCTGGAGAACGCCGCTGGCGTGCTGCTCAGCTTGCCGGTTTAACCGAAATACCCGCTATTATCCGCAAATGTTCGCCGCGGGAAATGCTGGAAATGGCGTTGATTGAAAATGTCCAGCGTGTCGATCTCAGCCCACTGGAACGCGCTCATTCCTTCCAACAACTGCACCGCGAATTTGGATTCAGCGTTTCGGAAATTGCCGACAAAATCAGCAAGTCGTCGGCTTTCGTCAGCAACACCATGCGCTTGCTGACCTTGCCGGATGCGATCAAAGACGGTTTGGTCGGCGGGTTAATCACCGAAGGCCACGCCCGGGCTCTGGCTGGTCTTGAAGATAAGCAGGCTATGATTGAAGCTTACAAACAAATTCTCCGGGAAAATGCTTCAGTTAGAAGAGCAGAGATGATAGTCAGAAAGTTTAAACATGCGCTCGGCCAGAAAAGGACTGCAACCCAGCGCATGGTTTATCAGGCCGATGACAAAGAGATCAAGGCTTGGGAAGCACGCCTGAAAAAACTTATACAAGTGAGGACAAAAATCCGCCTCAGCCGCTCCGACCGCCAAACCAGAATTACCATCACCCTGCATGGCCGTCCGGAAGAAACCCAGTCAGACCTGGAAAAAATTATCCGCCTCACCGGTGGAACGGCAACAATCAGCTAACGCCAGGAGGTTTATTGGTATCGAACGTGCTCAATCAAGCCGATTTTATCTGCCGGCCAGTAGCGGAAAAATGCCCTGCCGACAATATCTGCAGCAATAATCGGCCCCCAAGCACGTGAATCGCTGGAATAAGGACGGTTATCACCAACCACAAAATATTCATTGTCGCCAAGGGTTACCTCCCGGTCGCGGGTAAAGGCGCCGGGTTGGGTTTCAAAATCTGCTGGAATGTAATTTTCGGCTAACGGCTGGCCGTTGATAATTATCGTATTATCCCTAACCTCTATAGTTTCACCGGGCAAACCAATTATCCGCTTAATAAAGTCGCAACCTGTGCCGGTGGGGCAGTTTGCTTCTCTGGGAGCATGAAAAACCACTACATCGCCACGCTCGGGTTTGCCAACCCGATAGCTGACCTTATCGGTCAAAACATACTCGCCGCTTTGAAATGTGGGTACCATTGATTGTCCATTCACCTGGTGAGGCTGCATCAAAAACAGATAGACAACCAAAAACAGTGACAAGCCGACAACCAGGGTTTCGGTTAAATCAAGAAAAAAACTGCTGAATGATCGAATGGCTTTGCGCATACTTTAGCATTATCCACTTTCACCAATAGTGATTCAAGCGCAAACCGTCAAGAGTTAGGGTATACTTGAAGCATGGGATACACCAAAAGCGCCTTGTCAGGTTTCAGTTGGAACTCACTGCTCCGGCTGCTAACCATGGGCGTAGTTTTGTTTAAGATCTCAGTGCTGGCGCGGCTACTCAGCCCAGAAGATTTCGGCTTGTTTTCTTTGGTGATGATTGCTCTAGGAATTATTGAGGCTTCGACCGAAACCGGCGTCAACCTGACTATCATCAACTCCAAACAGTCGTTGAATTATTTTCTGAATACAGCCTGGGTGATTGCCATCGTCCGTGGATTTTTAATAGGCATCCTAATGGTGGCCGTCGGGTTATTGATGAGTAATTATTTTGGGGAGCCGGAGTTGTCGTGGCTAGTGGCGTTAGCTGCTTTGGTACCGGTGATTAAAGGTTTTATTAATCCCGCCATCATCAGTCTCCAGAAGGAGCTACGATTTTTCCGCGACTCTCTCTATCGGTTTTCCCTAGTGGCAATTGAGGCGGGGATGGCCGTTATTTTCGGCATCTGGTTGCAATCAGTAGTTGCCCTGATACTAGGTCTGATAGCAGCAGCAATATTCGAGGTGGCAATCTCATTTTTCTTCTTCAAAGCTAAGCCTGCCTTCCAATACATACCCAGCCGCGCCAGGATAATATTTGGTAATGCCAAAGGGCTGACGATTTCTGCGGCCTTATCTTATTTGCATGAAAATGTCGATGACTTTCTGCTGGGGAAGTTGGCTGGTACGCAAAACCTGGGTTTCTATCACAATGCTTACAGCCTGTCCCACAAAGCCAATTATGAACTCGCCAAAGCCGCTCAACATAGCACTATGCCCGTTTACTCCAAAATCAGTACCGATGTTCAACGCCTCTTCAGAGCTTTTGTACGGTCGGTAGGAGCTACCGGAGTGTTAATAATTTTGGCCTCTATTCCGCTCTTTTTGTTCCCAGGTTTTTTTGTCGAACTGGTTTTAGGTGATCAGTGGCAGCCGGTAATTCCGCTAGTCCGCTGGCTACTGCTGGCTGGCGTTGTCCAGGGTGTTTCCATTATTTGTTACAATGCCCTCTATGTGCAACACAAATATATGTCTGTAAATTTGCACCTTTTTGCCACTGTGACACTGTTGATTTTGGGCTTAATTACCTTGACACCCCGCTTTGGAATTGAGGGCGGCGCTATGGCAGTTGCTGCTTCCAGAACCCTGACTTTTCCGTTATTAGCATTCGGCACAATTAGATCGCTTAGAAAATGACAAAACTTCCTCTCACAGTCATCATTCTTACCAATCGTAACGATCAGCGCTTCGTCAACGCTTTGCAGTCTGGCCAGTTTGCAGAAGAGGTGTTGGTGGTCGACAACCACAGCGGCAACGACTGGAAAAAACTAGCTAAGAAAAATCGCTTTCGATTGATTAAATACACGGAAAGAATTGAAAACTTCGCTCAAGTGCGCAACTTCGCACTGGAGAAAGCTACTTATGAATGGGTGTTCTTTTTAGATAGTGATGAGATCATTCCCGCCTCAGAGCAGCCAGCTATACAACGAGCCATTAAAAATGGAAAACTTGATGGCGCGTTTGTCAAACGAACTGATGTTTTTATGGGCAAACAGTTGCGTTATGGTGAAGCTGGAAAACAACGAATTCTCAGGCTGTTTAGACGGGATCTCGGCCATTTTAATCGGGCAGTGCATGAGGTCGCCAAAGTAAACGGCAAGGTTGGCAATATTGATGTGACCATCATTCACCATGCCCACGTTTCCATTTCCGAATTTATCTCCACCGTCAGCTGGTATGCTCAACAAATAGGCTTTAATCGCTCATTCTTGCCCCATGAAGTCTTGTTGGAACTGCTCATTTATCCACCCGGTAAATTTATTTTTAATTATTTTTTTACCCTGGGCTTTCTAGATGGCTGGCGAGGCTTGATTTATGCTTTGGTGATGAGTATGCATTCTGCAGCAGTCAGGGTTTATGCCTATGAAAAAGAGTACGCAGAGACTCTTTGAGTTAATGTTTTTGGTCTTTGCAGCCAGTTTTGCCCTCGGTCATTTGCAGAGGGTAGAGCTGGGCAATCTTGGGTCAGTGTATTTTCATGATTTGGTGATCTTGGTCTGGTTGCTGGGGAGTATAACATTACTAGAAACCAGAATGATTGTGGCTTCTGGAGTTAACAGTTTTTTCACCCGCCTCAAAGTTCATAAATTCTGGAAGCCATTAGTTTTTTTTGTCGGCTGGGCATTCCTCGGCATAGCAATCCATACTCTAACAGCTGGGGATATTCAGCCATGGCTGTATCTGTTCAGAATTGTCGTCTACATTGCGTTCGGATTAAGCACGGTGTGGTTATTGCCGGCAGGCGAACAAGTATATTTTTGGCTCTTTCCATCTGTTCTGATGACATTCTTGGCGCTGCTGCAATATATTTTTCTGCCTGATTTGCGGTTTTTGACAGTGCTGGGATGGGACGATCATTATTTTCGCCTGGCTGGAACACTTTTTGATCCCCAGTTTACCGGGATGATTATGGTGCTTATTGTTGCTTTTGCCCTGGCTTCACCGCCTAAAAAGGAATTCTTTTGGCTGCCCAAGCTGGCATTGATCCTAGCAATGCCGGCGATCATCCTTACTTATTCCCGATCCACCTATTTGGCATTGTTAATATTGGTAACAATTGGTCTTCTTGGGCGGGGTATTAAACCGAAACATCTGCTGATCTTGGGAGTATTATTGTTTTTTGGTTTACAAATTTTTCTGCTTGCTCCCAAACCCGGCGGCTTGGGCGTCAACTTGCTGCGGACAGAGACTATTCAGGCACGAATCGAAAACAGCCAGCGCTCGTTAAGCACAATGCTGCCTCACCACTGGCTTATCGGCCGCGGGTTGTTTGCCCCTTTGCCCAACAGCGAACACTCGCAAGCAAAATTTCCTGATAATCTGTTGGTGATGATGCTGACTGCTACCGGCATTCCCGGCTTGTTCGCCTTTTTCATCTTAGCGGTCAGAAGCGCTGGCTTATTGGCTGCAAAAAACAAGTGGCTGCTGGCTGCTTTTCTAGCACTGCTTACCCACAGCCAGTTCAACAACACCTTGTTGCAGCCATTTATCTTTCTCTTTTCAATTGGAGGATTTGCCTCACTTTTCTCTACAAAGAAAATTTCACACTGAGAGCAGCCTCGCCAGTATTGCCGGCTTTGTCTTCAGCCTTGATCTTGATTTCATTATTACCCTCTTTGAGCATCATGGTGTAGCGGAAGTTGCCCTCTGAGTCAGGCAAAACCAAGCGGTCATTGATAAAAACCCGGCTGCCAACCTCGGTGTTGCCTTTTATCTCCAAATTCTGATTTGCCCGAGACACAATTTCCGCTCCGTCTTGTGGTGAATCAACTACGATGAGAGGCGCTTGCTTATCCAGAGTCACAATATACGATCGGGTCACAGCTGACTCATTGTCGGCTTTATCCTTAGCATAGGCAGCGATAATGTTTTCACCTTCCTCAAGAGTAATGTCAACTGTGAAAGTTCCGTCCTCAGTAACCACAGTCCTAGCATACTCCGGACCGTTTAACATGATGACGATTTCACTCTCCGGCTCGCCAAAACCGTTAAGGCTCAGCTTGGACTCCGACACCGCATCAGCAGGAGGATTGAATACCGGTATCTGCGGCGGAATGGTATCAGAAGTTTCAAACGGATTTGAATTATCCAAGAATGAGTCCACCAAACGGATGAATCCGGGCAAAATCAAAAACACAAAGACCAGCGTCACCACCACCGCCAGCCCGCCAAATAATATCGTCTGGCGCATCAAGCGCTCTTTTTCTTTTCTAACGACTCGAGATTTTGCTCTGCGTGCACTCATATATTTAGTATATCAAGAAAGTTGCCTGTTTGTAGTTTGGAGCCGGGAAGGGGACTCGAACCCCTGACCTACGGTTTACGATACCGCCGCTCTACCAACTGAGCTATCCCGGCTTGCAGAGTATTATTATACTATCTTCAGGATATTATCCGCCCATTCCGCTGCTCCAGCCAAAGTGTTTTCATCTGGATAGCCATCAATTCTATGAATTTCCCCGATAATCACTGCATCCATCTCTTTGAGCAGTTCAGCGCTGATTTCGCCGCTTTTGGAAAAGTTGGGATAAAGCGAGTCACCGAGTGAAAAAATTGCAAATCTAGTCTGGCCGCAATTATGACCTATCCGCTGGGCTGCTTGGAAAAACATCTCCGAGATAGGATTAAGATCGCCGTCTCCATAAGTAGAGCCGCCTAAAAAAACCAAGTCATAGCATTTGAGGGTATCGGCTATGGCTCCAGCCAGATCAATCGAATCTACCTGGTGACATTGCTGCCTCAAGTGTTCGGCAAGATAATTGGCAACAACACTGGTGTTTCCGGAAAGGGTGGCAAAGGCAACGGCGATGTTCATGAGTTGTGGAGCGGGTAACGG
>DBRK01000024.1 GCA_002306315.1 Patescibacteria group bacterium UBA1370
AACTATAAGGGGAGCAGGTCATTGCTGCCTCCAGGCGAAGATTCCACCGAATCAGCTGGTTTGCTTGACCCTGGCAGCGAAGCCACCTCATCAGGTGGAGCCACGGAGAGCGCCGGAGTTGCCGCACCGACTGACGAGACCAGTGAGGAAACACCTCCTCTAGGCGGCATTGTTGAAGAGATTGCCGAGAAGATCCTCGACCCAATTATTACCAGCCCGCCTGTCGAGACTGTCAGAGAATCGGTAGAAGAAGTAGTCGAGACAATCAAAGATACTCCCGCAGTCCAAACCGTTCAAGAAACAATCGAAGTTATCAGGGAAGAACCTGTAGCCCAGGCAGCCGCAGTGGCAACAACTGGTACTGTAGCCACTACAGCTGCTTTCTCAGTCAGTGTCTTTACACTTGATAAAACCGTCAAGGTGGCTCAGGCTTCGGCTTCCTTGTATAAGGCAGTGAGCGCCGCTGTGGGTCCAGGCGTTGGAGTAACTGCTCTCTGGCAATACTTCCTCTCACTCTTCACCTCTGCCTTGCCTCCGATTGCCTTTATCAGGCGTAGCCGCAGGAAAACAGTTGGCGTGGTGCTAGATGCGGTGAAAAACACAGGTCTGAAGTCGGTATATTTAATGTTCTTTACAAAAGATGGACTGCTGAGATCGGCAGTAACTAATGCGGACGGGCGTTATTCACTCAGGCTGGAGAGCGGCAATTACAGCCTGAAGGCGCAAAAAGATGGCTACGAATTTGCTGATATCGCTTTGCTGAAACAACTGGAAAATCAATATGAGCAGGTTTACTATCCCGACTCAACCATTGAATTCAAGGAAAATTCTTTTGCCAATATTGCTATCGGTTTGCAAGCAATCGCCAGCAGAAGCGCACTGGGCAATGCTTTGCACAACATAGCGGCTTTCCTCAAGAGTTTGCTGCATAAATACTACGCGCCTCTGACGATAGTTTCAGGGTTGCTATTGGGAACGGCAACACTGATTCAGCCGACACCGCTGAATAAAGCCTTGCTTTATCTTTACTTAGTATCATTAATGCTGCGTCTGGGAAGCCGTTATCTCAAGGAAAGAAACTATGGCACCGTACTCTCTGCGGAGGGCAAGCCACAAATAGGCCTCAGGATGGCTCTCTGGCAAAAGACAGCGGCTGGCTCTCAGCTTTATACAGCTACCACTACAGACGAAAAAGGCCGCTATCAGTTTGCGCCGGAAAATGGACTATACACTTTAGAAGTCTCTGATAACGGGGTAGTACTGCACACTAGCGTCATCAGGGTCACCGATCAGAAACCACTGGTTAATGACAAGATCAAGATTGAGAAAGCTGCACCCAGAGCAGGTGGGCAGCTGGATGTGAGCAGACTCTAATAAGTTCTAGCTTTAGCATGCCAGCAACCAGAGAAACACCATCTTTTTCACAGTTGCCACATTCCTAATGCGGATATTTTCACTAATTACTGATTGGGGGTAATAGGTTTTCTTGTTGGAACAGGATTGATGATTACCTGCGGCGAAGGAGTGGGAGTTTCATTTGGATTGGTTGGCTTGATGGTTGGAGCAACGACACCGTCGATTCTGATTGTAGCCTCAAAGAAGTCTCCTGCCATGTCGCTGTTTTCACCAAGCACCGATACTTGGGTGCCGGCGAGTGTTATTCTGGTGGTGCCGCCGGTTTTTGAGCCTCTCATCTGTAGAGTGGCAATGACAACCGGATTGGTTACTGTCTGACAGCCATTTTGAGCACATTGTGACACAAATACTAAGCGGGCTTGATTAGCAGAGACATTTTTGACTGCCAAAATCGCCCAGTTGGCATTAGGGACGACGTCGATGATGGAGGCAGCACTGGGGTTGTCCAGATTTACCACCAACTCTACACCAGTAACGTGATTGTTGTTCGGGTAAAGATGAATTGGCAGGTTGAAAGACGAATTGGCAGCAAAACTATTGGGCGGGTAAGCAATTTGCAAGTCAACCCGGTCGATGCTGGCTAAAGAAGCGGTGTTGGTATTTTGATTCCGCAAATGCCAAGCGCCGGTAACCGCAACTGCTCCCAGCACGACAATCAGAGCTAATCCCCCGCCTGCCCGGATCATTTCATCCTTGCGCAAGTTTGCCAGCTTATCAGGAATATCATTGAAGAAATCACCAACATTTGAAAAGTTCGCTTTTAGTTTTTGGCTAAAAGTTGGTCGAGTCCGAGTTATGCTCATCAGATTGGTTGCGTTTTTCATAATCATTTATCTTCTATGTGTCAGATCATAAAATCCCATACCGTTTTTGCCAGGAGAAGCTTTTTGAGTTGGGAAGTTTGTGCCATACATTTTATTGATGATCCAGGGTGTGCCGGTATCATCTCCAGAAGCAGGGAAGTTGGCTTGGGTATGCAGCCAAGCCACTGCCCGTTTCAGGGCTTGGTTTTGCCACTCAAACGCCGGATGTCCTTGCCGATGCAAAATCCAGGCCTGAGCCACAGCGCCTTGAAGCGCTTCCCATACATAGTTTTCCTTTGGAGGCGGCCAAGTGAAACCACCGCTCCGCCGCTGATCGTCCGGCAAGACGCCGTCAAGATTGCGACCGTCCTTGGCACATCCAGCTGGATTAATGCCAACTGGCTGGCTAGAGTTGCACTGCCAGTCCAAGTCTCCGAAGCTAAAACCAGTGTAGGCGCTGCGGTTGCCCAACCAGCCGTGGAAAACATTGACGGCTTTGGAGAAATCAGCAGTGTCCCTCAGATAAAGATCAACCACCATCCTCGAAGTTCCACAATGGGTGCCAAAGTTGTTTGGCCGTTTCTCGTGGCAGCTGACTATGCTCAACGATGGACCGGCGCCGCTAAAGACTGCATCCCTGGTTTGCCTGAGCCAGTTCTCAAATCCACTGGTGCGATATCCAACCAGATCAGCGGCCACAACATAACTTGCCAGATTGCGCCCAACCGCCAAGATACCCACATCATTCGGGGGTAGCGGCCTACGCTGAATTTCTTCCAGAGCAGCTATTACCTGATTGCGATACTCTGAGTTGCCGGTGCGAACAGACACTAAAGCCTTGGCAAAGACCACTGCATCAGTCTGGTTGTTTTGATCACTGATGTTAGGATTGCTGGCGCTCTGTTTTGCCCAATCCATTAGGTTGTCCCAAGCCGATCCGGATGTAGGCAGAGCGTTTATCTCGGACTGATTCATCCAGATGCCGGAGATGGCTTCCGTAGGCGGCGGTACTGGAGTGGATGTAGGTGTGGGACTGGGCGCCAGTGTTGGCGTTGGAGATGGTGCGGCTGTGATAGTTGGTGACGGCGTGGGGGTTGGGGTGCGTGTCGGCGCCGGCGTCGTTGTCGGGCTGGGCGGCGGTGCAACCTGCATCATGGCCGTTATCACTCTATTAGTGTCGAAAATATCAACTTTGCCATTGCCGTTGAGGTCAAGGTTGCCGGTGTTGCTATCAAATCCGCCAATAATGAGGTTGAAATCTTCTAAATTGGTGTCGCCGTCACCATTGATGTCAGTGGGCAGAAAACTCCCGCCATCACTGCCGCCACCCCCTTCACCGCTGGCGGTTTTGACCCGCAATACAGGGGGATTTGTCCCTTCTCGGGAGGACATATAAAGAGTGTTGTTGCTATTGTTGACATTGGCAATGGCCAGGCTAAAGGTTTGGCCGGCGTATTGCTGAATTGCTGAGACCTCTATAGGAATGGTGATTGGACTTCCGGGAGTTGCTCGGGTTGATCCTAAGATGCCGATCTGGGCGCCGACGGGAGGTTTGTTTTGCCAAGTGATGTTTTTTTCTTGCCAGCTGGTGGGGTTGACCAGCATGATGCGCTTGGTAACAGTTCTCTCGAGGGTAGGCATGACCACTAATTCTGCTGAGGTTACGGTTTGGCCTGATAAATTCCGCAAATCAAATTTCAGATAAGCGATGTGTTCATTGGAACTGTAATTGCTGGCGATAATGTCTTTTGCAGAAGCGTAATTTCTGCGGGAGTAGCCGGATTTGACTGTTGCATCCTCAGTTGCCCGGAATTCAAGTTGGTTGGTTTGCGCCTGTGTTCCAGATGCCGTTTTAACCAGAACAACACCCAGCACGCAGGCTGCAATACCTATACATAGGGCAGTTTTTGTAGTCCTAGGCAGAAAGAGCATCTGTACTGAGTATCACAATAAATATATGACTTTGGCAAGTATATATTAGTAGAACAGGATGGTTTTTACTGAAGAGTTACCCAGTAAATATCTCAAATGTTTTAATTTTAGATCCAGCACCTGCTGTCAGAAAAACCTTGTTGGGTTTAACGCCCAGATACTCGGCTAAGAGCTTGATAGCAGCAGCATTTGCTTTGCCATCAGTTGGCTGGGCAATGACATAAAGATGCAGACCGCCGCCAGGTAGTTTTTCCACCTTGTTGGCTTTGGCACCTGGATGAATATGGGCTTTTATTTTCATTTTTCAGACAATCTCAATCTTTTTAGGTCTTTCTTCGTATTTACTTGGTATACAGTTAAACGACCATTTTTGCTACAGTTAAATTATAACCAGTTTAGAAGTCTGATTAGAAACTGTTATGTGCTAAAAGCTAAGACTCTGCGTATCTTACGAGCAGTTCTCCGTAAGAGCCTGTTTCTGACGGGTGTTTTTGGTGTGGTTGTGGGGTTGTTTGTAGCTCAAAACTTCGATCAGATCCAGATGATGCGGGTAAGGGCAGCTGCGACTATTTTCTGGGATGGAAATTCAGACGGCGATGGCGACAATACTTCGTGGAATGATCCCTTGAATTGGAGCGAAGACAGAGTGCCCAATTCTACGGATGAAGTATTAATTGAAACAACCTCTACAGTAAATATCGTTGAACCAATAACAATTGCTGCTCTTAATGTAGGAAGGATAGATGGTTCAACGACGCCTGTATTAAATTTTGCATATGACGCGATCTCGGGTGGACCGTTAACTGTCACTACTGGAGATATTAACGTCTATACCGGAGCAAAAATTACTCACACGGTAGGTGGCGTCAATGTTGGTGGGACAATATCTATCGATGTTCAGAATGGCAATCTCTATGTTGCCGGAGCTGTTGATGCCAATGGTAAGGGTCATACCACTTATGAAGGCCCCGGAGGTGGAAAAGTCACTACTACCACTCATTATAGTGGTGGTGGTGGAGGGTATGGTGGTGTTGGCGGTGTTGGACATGACACCTCTCCTGGAGGAGGAACTTACGGCAGTTATTCAAATCCAACCCACATTGGGTCTGGAGGAGGTTTGGGTGGAGGATATGGAGGTGGTGCGATAAAACTTAATGTTTCAGGCACTCTGACAGTAACTGTTGGCGGCACTATTTCAGCTAATGGTAACCAGGGACAAAATAATACAGGTGGGTGGAATGACTATGGTGGAGGCGGTGGTTCAGGCGGATCTGTCTGGATTATTACCAATACTCTGACGGGCACGGGGAAAATTCAAGCAATTGGAGGAGTGGGTGGTTATGGCGATCTGTTCCGGGGTGGAGGTGGAGGTGGAGGTAGGATTGCAATTTACTATACAAACGATAACTCCCAATTGACGTCATTATCAGCCAGCGGCAATGGCGGTTATTTGAGTGGTGGTGCAGGAACCTTATATAAAAAAGCAGCTGGCGCTGTTTATGGCGACTTAATTCTTGATAACTCGTTATCATATGCAGTTACCGATAGAGCTTTAGTTGGTAATACCCCGTTAACCTACCCTCTGACCTTTGACAATTTAACTATTGCAAATTATTCCAGAATGGAAGCAACTGGAGATTTAACAGTCATAAATCAGGCTTCTGTAACCGGTAACTCACACCTGGGCTTAGAAGGTAGCTTTTCTGCAACAGACTTCGACACTTTGACTAATTCGCATGTTTACGTGACAGAGGAGTTTTCTGTCAGCTCTTTGGATATTCACTCTGGTGCTACGATTTATAACGAGCAATCTGCGACCATTACCTACGACGAACTATTGTGGGCAGGAGGAAAAATTATTGACAATGGCGGCACCATGGAAGTTGTCAGTGGAGGTGGGGATTTGCTTGTACCATCTAACTCGGTACTTACTGCCAATGCTAAACGCACATTTACAAACATCATAGTGCAAGGAACTATCAACCATAGTGCTAACTCAAATGCTGAAACTTATAAGATCGACTACACAAGTACCGGTGATTTCTATATAGATTCTGCAGGCGCAATAAATGTTAATGGATTAGGGTATGCAACTTCGTTAGGTCCTGGGGGTGGTCAAATCATAAATACAAACACCAGTGGCGGGGGCGGAGGTTATGGTGGTAAAGGTGGGACCGGATATACTGTTTCGCCGGGTGGTGGTACTTATGGCAGTAAAACCGAACCTATCAATCTGGGTTCTGGAGGAGGACATGGTGACGGACATGGTGCGGGAGCGGTCAAACTTACTGTTACAGGGACAACGACAGTGCTGGGTTCAATAACTGCTAATGGCGCCCAAGGAAAAAATAATACAGGCGGGTGGAATGACTATGGTGGAGGCGGTGGTTCAGGCGGATCTGTCTGGATTATTACCAGTGAATTAGCTGGAACTGGCAGAATTGAAGCTAATGGAGGCGTTGGTGGATTTGGGGATTTATTCCGTGGCGGTGGTGGTGGTGGTGGAAGAATTGCTCTTTATTATAGTAATTATTCTGCAAATTTTAACACTTTGACTGCTACCGGTGGTCCTGGTTACGAGGCCGGAGAAGATGGCACCATCTATTATGGTGGCTCACCGGTAAATCCTGTCAATCTTCGTCAGTTTAAATCAGATGGCACAACAGCAGTTAGCCAGGGCACGACGGTTAACGAGGATTCAATGGTTATGAAGTTCCAGGTGGCGGACAGTGATGCCTCCGACACATTAATTCCTGAAGTAGAGATTCAACCGCTTGGCACTCCTTTTGTGAATGTTGCCACTGATGTTGGTGAGGAAGTTGAATATTCAGGTAGTACTGTTACTGCTACTGTGACTGTAACCGGACTAGCTGATGCCACCTCTTATCACTGGCAAGCTCGTGTTTGTGATGTTAATAATTTATGTTCAGGATGGGTGAGTTTTGGCACTAATACTGAAGAAGAAGCTGACGTCAGTGTTGTTCTCAACACCAGTCCTTCCGCGCCGGTAATTCCTTCCTCCTCTACATACATCAATGGCCAGTTCACCAATGACACCACACCTACCTTGAGTTTTGTCCTGTCTGATCCCAATCCAACGGACACAGTTAAATACCAGATTCAAATCAGCACATCCGACGATTTTTCTTCACCGTTAATTGATTTTGTTTCAGGGTTTGGTGCCCAAACCACTCATAGTTATACAGTTGGTCAAGATGCAACAGGATTGGCATTGTATAACGCTGGGGAAGATGTTGAAGCTCTCGATACCGGTAATTACTATTGGCGGGTGAAGACCATAGATGACAAAAATGGACAATCCGGGTGGACAACGGCTCCGGGAAATCCTGCTTTTCAAATTGACCTGACTCTACCTGTTAATGCTTCAGAGATGAGAATGAAATCTCATGCCGCATCGGGAGTAACTCACACAGTTTCAACTGCTGATATCTGGTTTAGTCGACCTGATCCCTATTTTGCATGGAACGCCGGCTCGGACGCGCAGGGAGTCAAGGGTTACTGCGCATATTTGGGCACCGATCCTGATGCTGATCCTGCACAAGAAAAAGGCATCCTTGGATCTTCGCCGGTCAGTGTTTCTGGCACTACCTGTCAATTTATTATTGATGGGAACGAGATTGACTTTGCTAATACGGCGCTGCGAGGCCAAACCTGGCTGAATTCAAGTGAAACCCCGTACTTCTTCAAAGTTAAAACGATTGACAACGCTAACAATGTAGCTGCCCAAGGCCCTGAAGACACCAACGTATTCAGTTTCTACTTTGATGGTACCCCACCCGCAGCCAATGCAATTTATACCGATTCTTCAACCAGTTTTTCCAGCATAAACGAGATGCACTTCCTGTGGGCGCAGGGAGCAGGAGAAACTGCAGCCGATCAGCATTCTGGAGTTCTTGGTTTTCAATATGCCATCAACACTCTCGACACTTGGTATGGAGGAGAGACGGATGATTTTACGGGATTCAATTATTATCCGATGAATACAACCCAGCCTTTTTATCTGACTAGTGAAGTTGCCGATAAGATCCAGCTTGGTTGGAATTACATCTATATGCGCGTTATTGATAAAGCAGGAAACATCTCTGAAAACCGTTCAGCCCGTATCAACTATGGAGGCGCCGCGCCTGGATTTGAGCCAGGCGCCCGAGTCACTGTGACCCCCGAAATCTCAACCGAGAACAAGTTCTCATTCAGCTGGCCTGAGGCTATCCCAGGTGAGGAAGGGAGAACAATTCTTCGTTATTACTACATGATCAATACGCCTCCACCGGCCTCATTGGCAACAATCAAGTCAAACTCAGCAACTTATATTGCCACCGAGCAGCGAGTGCTTGAAAATGTCACCCTCACCGGCTTGCGCAAGGGCTCCAATACCATCACTGTGGTGGTAATTGATGATCAGGAGAATTACTCTCCAGGAAATGCGATTGAAGCAACCTTTGAACTAAATACCGATTTGCCAGATCCGCCATTAAATCTGGTTATCAGCGATGCTTCTGTGAAAGAAGCCAGTCTTTGGCGGGCAGCTATTGCTTGGAGTGAGCCGGAATATAAAGGCACGGGATCTCTAACTTACACGGTTCAGCGCTCAGAGGATGGCAACAACTGGACAACTGTTGCCACCACTTCTGGTCAAGCTTATGTAGATACCGTACCTGCTTCCAAACAATATTACTGGCGTGTAGCGGCTGCGGATAACTCAGATGAAAGTATAGCTAGCCCGTCATATGCTAATCCGGTTTCCATTATTCCCCGCGGCACCTACAAAGAACCAGCGCCCCTGTCTTCAGGTCCGGCTACCACATCGATAACCACCAGAAAAGCTACGGTAACTTGGTCTACTGGCCGTACCAGTGATAGCAAGGTGGCATACGGAGAAGCAAGTAATGATTACTTTGATGATGAGGCCTATCGCTCCGAGCATGTGACTGATCACACTATTCAATTGACTAATCTTAAACCAGGGACCAAGTATTATTACAAAGCCAAATGGACCGATGAGGACGGTAACACCGGTGAAAGCGAAGAAAAGACCTTTGATACCCAGCCGGCGCCTGTAGTCAAAGATGTGGTGGTGAAAAACATTGGCATTGCCAGTGCATTGGTAGAATTTACTGTCAAGGATGCGACCAAAGTGAAAGTTTACTATGGAGAAAGTACCTCTTTTGGCGGCATCAAGGAAGTATCCACTTCAACTTTGGAAGCTACCTATTCCGTAGAACTTGGCGGACTGAGCGACGATACTAAATATTACTTCAAGCTTAATACCTTTGATATGGAGGACGCTGAGTACGAGGGCACCATTTTGGATTTTACCACGATGCCTAGACCGAGAATTTCCGATGTCAGAATTCAACAGGTAGCCAAGACAGCGCAGTCTACCTTGCAGGTGACTTGGTTGTCTAACACATCAATTTCTTCCGTAATCTCCTATTACCCGGAGGGTCAGTCCGAACTGGAGAGGGATGCAGTGGATATTGAACTGGTCGACGGTGAACATCAAATGTTGGTACGAGGCTTATTTCCAGACACAACTTATGTGATTAGAGTCAGCGGCAGGGATGTGATCGGCAATGAGGCCACATCTGAAATTCTCAGGTTCACCACGGCTACTGATACCCGGCCACCGCTTATTTCTGATGTAGTTGTTGAGGGCGCGAATATTCCTCAAGTGTCCTCAACAGCTCAACAAAGCTCTGCTCAGCTGATTGTGTCCTGGACCACCGACGAACCTGCCACCAGCCAGGTTGAGTATGCAGAAGGCACAGGTGCTGTATATACTCAAGTTTCACAGGAAGATCAGACTTTGGCATACAACCATGTGGTTATCATTTCCGGTCTGACTCCTTCCAAAGTTTATCACCTCCGAGCTATCTCCAAAGATGCCGCTAGCAACGAAGCTAAGTCTATCGATGTAGTTACCATCACTCCCAAAGCTACCGACAATGCCTTCGACCTAGTAATAACTAATTTGCGAGAGGTGTTCAGCTTTTTAAGTGGACTTTAGCAAAAAAAATGGAAAAATAATCAGTATGCCTGCTCAAAATAACGCAGCTATAGAAGTTCGCGGTCTGCACAAGTCGTTCGTGGTGGGTGCTCAGACTGTATCTATTCTCAAAAACATTGACTTGCAAGTTAAGAATGGCGAATTTGTGGTTGTCATTGGACCCTCTGGTAGCGGTAAGTCAACCTTGTTGCACTCGATTCTTGGGTTAGAGGAACCCACCAAAGGCGAGGTTATCTTTTTAAATTCCAATCTCTATAAGTTAGCATCTGATGATGCCAGGGCAGACTTCCGCAAAGCCCATATCGGCATGGTTTACCAGCAGCCCAACTGGATTAAAGCCATTAATGTGATTAGTAATGTGGCCTTTCCCCTAGCTCTGCTGGGAGTGGGCAAGGAGGAGAGGTTGAAAAAGGCCGAAGAGATGCTCAAGTCAGTACAGATGCTTGATTGGGCTCACTATCATCCGGCAGAGCTATCAAGTGGTCAGCAACAGCGTGTTGCCCTGGCGCGGGCGTTGATTACTAATCCGGAAGTGATAATTGCTGACGAGCCGACAGGAAACTTGGATTTTGAGTCTGGTGAGCAGTTGATGACATTGTTGCAGCAATACAATAAAAAAGCCGGTAAAACCATCCTCATGGTCACACACGACTTAGTTTATCTGAAATATGCTGACAGAGGTATTCGGCTCTTTGATGGTATGGTTCAGGACAACTTCAATATCGACGAAAAATTTGATTACCGAAAATACGCTGTGAAGACTCCGCAATATGTCAGCTAAATTTGTAACATGGACTAGTAGCTTGATAGAGATCGCCTCATTTGTAGGTCTGGTGATTTTGTACGGCTTGGTGGTTATTGCTGGAATAGTGGCAAAGTACATTCCAGCCATGGGTCGGGTGCAAAATAAACTTCATGAATCTATCAAGCGCTTGGATCGCAAGCAGCAGGGCAGTATCAGCAGAATCGAGTTGATTGAACTATCATTGGCAAATATGCGTGCCAAGCGCACCCGGACAATGGTCACTGTTGGCGGCATGACCATTGGCATCGCCTCCATCGTTTTCTTGGTATCGATTGGTTATGGTTTGCAAGCTCTGGTCATCAGCCGGGTAGCAAGGTTAGATGAAATGAAGCAGATTGATGTGACGGTACATGCCGGCAGCAAGCTTCGGCTAAACGACGAATCTCATGCTACCTTCCGTGGAATTCCGGATGTAGAACAAGCACTGCCGCTGATTGCCGTAGTAGGCAAGGTGAAATACAGCAACTCTGCTACTGACATGGCTGTATATGGAGTAACTCATGATTATTTGGAACAGTCGGCGATTAAGCCGGTTATCGGCCGGATTTTTGATAATAACGAAGTAGTGGTTTCCGATATTGCCCAACCCACCTTTCACGAAGAATTTGTCACCAATAAAGACACTACAGACGCAGGCGGTGCAGACATCCCTATAAGCGAGGATGTGCAAATAGGATCCACGGTCCGTAGCATCAAATTCAGTGTCGATAGCGGCCAGTGGGTGCGGGTTCGAGCACAGGCTAACAGCAACGCAGATCTCTTGGGTTACATCTCCTCGGAGACAGGCCAACTCAGTGGTGAGGAAATTTGGGGAGAAACCTACGTTGATGAAGCTGGCAGAGGTACAGTTGGCACCATGGAAGACGGGCGAAAAGCAGGTTTGTGGATCAAAGTAAGAACGCCGGTATGGGAGGAAAAAGACGGTCAGTATGTGCCGATGATGGACAGCAATGACAATCAAGTTGTACAAACAGGATATGTCGCGGAGATTAATGTTTCTGTTGAGCCGGTCACTAGCCAGCAGGTGTTGGGAGATGCTATCGACATCACCAATGATGACTGGGTAGAGGTGGAAGGGGAGAGTATCCCGGAAGCCACCGAAAACACCGAAGTGGTTCAACTACCTAAGTCCGGTGAACGCGAGGCTGTCGTGAATAGGGGTTTCCTGGAAATCTTGTCGATTTCCGAAGATGAGGTTTTGGGCAAAACTTTTGAAGTTACTTTTGTGGCGACCGGCGGCTTGCTCAACGATGACCAAAAACGTCTGCAATCTGAGTCAGTCCAGTACACCATTATCGGGGTCACGCCGGACAACAGGACTCCGCTTTTCTATGTGCCTTTTACAGATCTCAGAGAGATGGGTTTGGAAAACTTTTCGCAGATAAAAATTGTAGCCAAAAACCAGGATGTGTTGCCGGCGATAAGACGGCAAATTGAAGGATTGGGTTTCAATACTCACTCTGTAGTTGACACTGTAGACCAGATTAACAGTCTTTTTGCCAGCGCCAGGATGCTGTTGGCTCTGCTGGGCTTGGTGGCGTTGTCGGTGGCGGCTTTGGGCATGTTTAATACTCTGACGGTTTCACTTTTGGAACGGACCAGGGAAGTAGGTTTGCTCAAATCCATGGGTATGAAATCCTATGAAGTCCGCGATCTGTTCTTGGCAGAATCGATGGTTATGGGTTCGTTGGGCGGAGTGTTGGGGTTGTTATTTGGTTTAGGAGCTGGAAAGATCCTGGAATTAATTCTCTCTGCTTATGCCTTGTCCAAGGGAGCAGGCTTTATCACCATCGTCGACATTCCCATCACCTTTACCTTGGTGATTATCCTGCTTTCATTTATGGTGGGCATAATCACCGGATTTTATCCTGCCCGTAGGGCGACCCAAATTTCTGCTCTTAATGCTTTGAGATACGAGTAATCGGTTAGCGTGCCATCGTCAGCACCATTTTAAAAGCTTCCTTTGCTTGCAAAGCGTGCGGAGTGCTGGCAGGCATGACAATCATTTCTCCTGCTTTTACAGTGTGTTGTTTGTCACCAATAGTAATTTCAGCTGTCCCATCTATGACTTGGACAAATGCGGTAAAAGGGGTCGTGTGTTCGCTCAATCCTTGGTCTTTGGCAAAGGCAAAAAGGGTGACTGTAGTGTGGGGAGTTTTGATGATTTCTCGGCTCACTACCGAACCTTCCTGGTAATTAATAGCATCGTTGGTGGTATAAGGTTTTATTTCTAATCGGTGGGGTTGATCGGTCATGCTGCCTTCCTTGCCTTTAACTTGATATAGTTCATCCACATGAATAATACCAAACCGATCACAATGACCAATTCGATAAATTCCTCCCATGGATCAGTGTAAAAACTGCTCAATCTCTGCCTGATGAGAATTAAGACAGCCATCGGCAGGAAATAGCCGAACAATTCAGGTGCTGGTGCCCAGTACGCAATTAATTTTTGCCAAGCTGCCGGCAGCTTAGTTTTGTTGATAAGTTTGACAATTGCCCAGGCTACGCAACCATACACAGCCAGCCAAAAGTAAGCGTAATAAACGTAACCAAAAATTGCCCGGTTATTGTGCAGATTGAGTTCACCTTGGGTGTTTTGAGCGACCAAATGTTCTGGGGTGGCGATATCAAATATACGCTGACCCCATGAAATTTCCTCACCACCAATTAACAACCCGCCGAGTATCAACAACAGATGGCTGATGACAAAAAGAGCGTTAGTAACATTCATAGGGGGTCTTTTAGCGTACCAAAGCCTCAAGTTTGCCGCGCCTATCATCGCCAAGACAACATAGAGAACAGCCGTGGCATACTCAAACAGCGAATCTTCGGTTGCCCAGCGCTGGTACAAGGGTTGATACCTTTGCGAAAAAGCCAGCATAAGCATCAAAATCAAGAAGGGCAGGGTAGTTTTTTCCCATAATCCAAGCTTATTATTTGGTATTAGGAAGTCACTGACTAGGGTTGTGGCGCTTAGGTAGAGCGTCATCAGGTGCCAGGCTGAAGGATGAAAACCGTATACGGAAAAAAGATAGTTGGCAAAGTAGCGGATTTCCATACAGTACATCACAAAAGAGCCTGCGGCTAAGAGCGAGGAGGCAGCGAACAGTAATTTACTGTACCTCTTAAAGGGCGAGGTTTTAAAAAGGTATTGGTATCCAATTTGAGCGAAAATGGCAAAGGCCATGATTTTGGTTGGGCCTAGACCTATTACTGAGGCTGTCGCTCCCGGATCATACAGAAAATCAAAAGCCATACTGATGAGAACAGCGAAGAATAAGAAAATTACTAGCGTAGCAGTCTGTTTTTGATTAAGGAAGAAGTTTTTCATGGGTAATTCATTTTACCACGCAGCTGGGGCGAGCTGATCATCCGGCTGAATGTTAGTTAGTGCCGCAGCTTTCACTGGCTGTGGCCACTTCTTCAATTTGTTCCAGTGACACACGCTTGTTGAGAAGCTCGCGGACATTGTGCTGGTTGCCGATGAGTATCACCACGCTCTGTTTATCTAATATTTGCGAGTTGAGAATATCGTGAATGACACCGGATTCTGAATATCCGACAATAGGCTTGCTCTGGTCATATTCAAACTTAAGGTTTTTAAATAAATCTCCCCAGGTTGCACCATCGCGATGCACGTGGACTATTTCGCTGGCGCCTTCATGAAGATGAGCTTTTTCAATTTGCTCCTCTGCTGGGGAAAGATCGGTTTCGTCTGTTCGGCCGCAGAGTTGGTAATGAAAATACCTGCTGTCGTTAAAATCCTGTTTGACTCCGTCCACATATATCTGAAAACCGGCATGATAATGAACTTCTGGGTGCATCTCGCCTCCTTTTAGGTAAGCGAGAACTAGAGTCAACAGGATAATTATGGAAAGCAAGTTGAGGACGATTAGAAGCTTGCTCTTATGATCATTGCTTGAATTTTCTAAATTATCGTCCGACGTAGTTGGTGTTTGATTAACTCTTATACATTCTTAATACTCATAGCTTACAATGCTGCTGATGAAAAGAAAATATTCAATCATCTTAGTCTGTTTGGTGACTGTGGCAGCAGCTGCAGTTGCAACGCTGGTGCAGGCTTCATTTTTTGATCAGCTGTCAGAAAAATATAGAGGGACTAATTCTCAAAGCCAACAGGCGAATATCATAGTTGAAGAAATCAAACGCAGTCAAGCAAACACGACTGCTGAACCGGTTGCCGAACCTGCTGAAGAAACAGAAATTCCCCAGGCTGTTCTCTTAGAGGGCGGCAGCCATGCTTTTCAAACTTTTAATAACTGCGGACCGGCTTCATTAAGTATGGCTTTGTCATACTTTGGAACCACCATCTCTCAACAAGAATTAGGCTGGGAACTGAGGCCTTATCAAAATCCACAGGGAAATAATGATGATAAATCAGTAACTCTCACAGAGCTGGCAGCAAAGGCAGAAGATTTAGGGTTTAGCACTTTTCATTATCCCGCCGGTGACATCGAGACCTTGGAGCGATTGTTGGCAGCCGGTTTGCCGGTGATTACCAGAACCTGGTTGAAGCCAGGAGAAGACATCGGCCATTACCGGGTGATAAAAGGTTATGATCGCAGCAAGGGAATAATCATTCAGGATGATTCGCTCCAGGGCAAAGATATCAGTTATCAATACCAGGATTTTCTTGAATTGTGGCAGGCTTTCAACTATGAATTTCTGGTTCTAGCCAAAGCTGATCAGGTAGATGAAGTGGAAAAAATTCTAGGCAGACATGAAGATAAACAAGCATGGACTCGGGCATTGGCGCTGGCGGATGAACAACTCATCCAGAATCCTCAAGATATTTACGCCCAGTTTAACAAAACTGTCGCATATTATTATCTGGGTCAATATCAGCAAGCTGTTGCACACTTTGAGAGAATAGAAAGCAAATTGCCGCCGCGAATGCTGTGGTACCAATTGGAACCAATCTTGGCTTATTACCGGTTGGGTGATTACCAGCGGGTTACGGAGTTGGTAACCAGGATTCTCAACAATCATAATCAGGCATACTCAGAATTGCACTTTTTATTAGCTCGGATTTATGAAAGTACCGGCCGAACTAGAGAAGCTCAGACTGCTTTTGACCAGGCAGTTCGCTATAACTCTAGCAACTATTGGCGGGCAAATTTAAGTGATATTTAGGGAAAATCACTCAGCCAGACAAAAAAATTCTTACCATTTTCTAACGTTTGCACGCTGCCGTCCCCATTATAATGTCCGAGTATGTTCAGAAGGTTCAGTTCAAAAATCCTGCTTGCATTAGTGTTGATTGCTGCCAGTTTAATTGGAGTGGCAGCCTATCAGAGATTAAATTATTCTGAAGAAATTAGTTCCATTATTGATACGGGTGGCGAACAATCTCAGGCTGAAGATGATGCAGCACAGCTGGCTTATGAAGAATTGACAATCCCTTACTTGCGAGCCCGCGAGTACCAAAGCTCACTGAGTGATATAAAAATTTATCAGGAAAAAGGCACTTATACATCATTTTTAACCTCCTACGAATCGGACGGATTAACGATTAATGGCTTGTTGACGAAACCAGCCGGAGAAATGCCAGCGGAAGGCTGGCCGGCTGTGGTTTTTGTTCATGGTTACATTCCCCCTGCCCAGTATCAAACCACTACTCGCTATGGTGATTATGTTGATTATTTGGCCAGCAGAGGCTTGGTAGTCTTTAAGATTGATTTGCGCGGCCACGGGAGTTCCAAAGGCACTACCAATGGCGCATATTACTCCAGCGATTACATCGTGGACACTCTCAATGCCGTGGCCGCGCTTGCCAATGCCGATTTTGTAAATGAGAAAAAAATCGGCTTGTGGGGTCACAGCATGGCGGGCAATGTAGTCTTGCGGAGCATGGCTGCCAAACCGGAGCTGGGGGCGGCAGTGATTTGGGCAGGAGCTGGTTTCACCTATAACGACTTGCAAAAATATGGCATTAGTGACAATTCTTACAGGCGTCCGACTGACAACAGCCAACGCCAGCGGTTCCGGGATGGTTTGATTGCATCACACGGCCACTTTGACCAGGCAAACATTTTTTGGCAGCAGGTTTCCCCGGTCAACTATCTGGGAGATCTCCAAGGTGCTATTCAACTACATCATGCCGCAGATGATAGCGTGGTAAATATTGGTTACAGTCGTGATCTGCGCCAACTGTTGGCTGAAGCGGGCGTTCGCCACCAATTTTTTGAGTATGCCAATGGAGGTCACAATATCAATAATGGCAATTTTGGCATAGCAATGCAGAGGACGGTCGAGTTTTTCCAGGAAAATTTGTAGTCTTTGGGAAGAATTTGGCCATCGTGGGCGGTTTGCTAGAATGGAAATATGTGTGGCGGATATACATTCATTCCTGGAGAAGGTTTTCTGAACAGGTTTGAAATAGCGGGTCACCCCTACGAAACACTTCCCAGAAATTTCAATGTCCGTCCGGGGGCAGTAATGCCGGTAGTGATCCGTGAGGATGACAAGAATTATTTAATGCCCATGAAATGGGGCTTAGTACCGCCGTGGGCAGATGATCCGGATATCGGCTATAGAATGATTAACGCCCGCGCGGAAACAATCGCCGAAAAAGCTAGCTACAGAGGTCCATTTAGACGGTCCCGCTGCATAGTGCCAGCTAGCGGTTTTTATGAATGGAAAGCCTTAGCCGGTGGCAAAACGCCCTATTATTTCCGTTCCGCGCCAGACGATATGTTGGCTCTGGCCGGTCTCTATGAAATTGCTTATACCAAAGATCAATCAAAGTTGATGACCTACACCATAATTACCCGTGATGCTGATGAAACTGCCAAACCCATCCATGACCGCATGCCGGTGATTCTTGATAAAAAGGCGGAAAGTATATGGCTGGATGAAGAGGTAAAGGAAGCACAGTTGCAGCAGTTGTTAGCACGAGACTCAGGGGTAGAACTTGAAGTTTACGAGGTTTCTAAGAAAGTAAATCACGCAGCGAATAACTGGCCTGAGTTAATAAATCCGGTATAGGCACAAAAACACAGGCATTACAGCCTGTGTTTTTGTTTGCAGAAAGATAAGTTTTTAGCTGTTATCCGAACCCATCTTGCCGCCGCCATGGCTGGCCTTGCCGCCTTCTCGGGCTACCCGCTCGCGGGTTGCCTTGTCTGCGGCTTCGAGACCTCGCTCGTCATGCTGAGCTTGGCCACCTTTGCGACCTGCTTCTTCCCGGCTCATCTTTCCGGAATCAGATTGATTCATATCCTGAGCATTGGATTTGCCCATTCCCTTGTTTTTATTCCCTGTCATAAGTCCCTTTCTTTGACAGTTATTTATACTGTCTGCACAGACTAAAGAATGGAAGTCAGATTTGTTTGGCAGTTACGTGAGGAAACTACATGCTCTGGACCAAATAAAACATTATCAGTTTTCATTGATTTACAAGAAAAAATATGACATCATTATGAAAGTAGCAGCTATTTAAGGAATGCATGACAGACACAGTCAAGGCTGAGGACAAATCACTCAACACCGGTATGGCGGTGGTGGCCTATCTCATCTTCTTCATCCCGCTTCTCACCGATGCCAAAGATGATCCATATGTCAAATTTCATACCAAACAAGGTGTTGTTCTCTTTATTGCTTGGGTGGTTACCTGGATTGTAGGTATAATTCCGCTCATCGGTTGGTTGCTCGGTTTTCTGGCTAGTATCGGTTTGCTTGTGCTGATGCTCATTGGCATCATCAATGCCTTGCAAGGCCAGAAGAAAGAGCTGCCGGTAATTGGCAAATACGCAGGCTCAATTAAGATCTAGAAAATTAGGAGATCTGCATTATCAACAGATCCGGCTAGTTAAATATAGCTGTATTTTCTTTTTGTGTCATTTATCCTTTCTTAAAGGATGAGTGAGTGGCTGCATTATTTTCCCGATAAGGAAGACCGCAACTGGTTCAATGTTGGCATCGGTGTTTCTGGAAACTTGCACTTAACCGTATAATAATCTTGATATCAATCAGGATTATGCAGAATATTTCCGCTCAACCAAGGTTTTTGCTCCTTCAAGTTATCGATCCCCATTATCATCAGCAAGAAGCGCTCCGCAACATGACCGAGCTTAATTCTTTAGTGGCGACTTTTGGTGGGAAGGTGGCTGCACAAGCAGTCCAGCATCGCGTCAAACCGGATCGCGCTACTTATGTTGGCAGCGGCAAGGTGGAATGGTTGAAAGAGAAAGTAAAAGAAAAAAAGATTGATGTGGTAGTGCTTAACGACATTGTTAACTCCGGCCAATTGTTTCGGCTGGAGCGCATGCTATGGGCAGTGAACCCCAGAATAGCTGTTTGGGATCGGATAGACCTGACTCTTAACATTTTTGACAAACATGCCCAGTCCAAAGAGGCTAAGCTGCAAATCGAGCTAGCGCGGATTGAACATCAGGGACCGCGGATTTTTGGGTTGGGGCGAACAGAATTATCAAGGCAGGGCGCAGGTATTGGTACCAGGGGCATTGGTGAAACCAATATTGAGCGTGAGCGGCGAGTGATTAAGCACAGAAAAAACAAGATTCTTAAGGAATTGAAGGCATTGCAGAAACAGCAGCAGACGCGGGTGGAGCAGCGTCGCAGTCGAGGACTGAAAACAGCAGCCTTAATCGGATACACCAGCGCCGGCAAAACATCTCTCTTCAATGCCTTGTCAGGAAAAAATAAGAAGTCACATCAGTCTTTATTTACGACTTTGGATAGCGTGGTTGGCCATCTGGCTCCCAGGGAGCGTAGTGGTGACATCATTATTTCAGACACAATTGGTTTTATTGAAAACTTACCACCGGCTTTAATCAACACTTTTCGTTCAACGCTGATGGAAACTCTGAATGCCGATGTATTACTGCATGTAGTTGATATTGCTGATGCCAAGATGGAAAGGAAAATCCGGGTAGTAAATGAAGTGTTGGAGAGTTTGGATGCAACTGAGCAACCGGTGATGATTTTCAATAAAATTGACCTCATTCCAGCGAGTCGTTTGGCCAAAATGCGCCGCCGCTACTCAGGTAAGCAAGTCTTTTTTGTTTCTGCTGCTACCGGCGATGGCATCAGCGAACTAAAGACTAGGTTGGAGGCAACGCTGAATTGATGGCAGTATAGAGACAGTTTTCCCGCTTTACCACATTCTTGCAATATTTTCACTTCACTCACCATTAAGTGCAGTAATTTAGTAACACTAATAAGTACTACCAAATTAAGAAAGGTGGTGAGCATCATGGCAGAAAGCAAGGGCAAGGGTTGGCACGGCGACCCTCAGGGTCATGCCAAAGCAGGTAGGATGAGCTCGGGCAAGTTTAAGCCAGGAAGCGATCGGGCGCGAATGGCTGGCAAAAAGGGTGGCCAAGCAGCGCAAAAAGGCCGAGGTCACAAGTTAACTAAAGAAGAACGCGCCCGCGGAGGCCGCAATTCACGAAGCGGTGGACGCAAGCGCGCAGAAGCCTAGAAATTCAGCTCAACTGAGGGATATAACTTATTGTCATTAGAAATTATCGGGGCGTTTCATTTTCACCGGGTGAACGAGGGCAGCTAAAGCGGGCTTATGAACATGCCCGCCTAGGCTGTTTTTGGAGGTGACTTGCGGCGTTTTCATGGACCGATCAGCTGCAGTTCCCGAACTGAGAATTGTCTCAGTCACGGCAATCGCTTTGGGCAGGGCTTTCTTTAACAGTTTCTCTTCCTCCATTCCTAGTGAAATTGTAATTTCAAAACTACCCCGTGCTGCCACATTCCAATCCCAACTGGTGTTGCCTTTATAGAGAGCTTCGTTGGCGCCAGCAGCGATGGCTTCCTTGCACAAAAAATCAAGCAGCATATGTTCAAAGAGATGACCGATTTCGGTATCACGGACTTCCTTGCGAAAAGGCAAATTTTCTTCATTGAAACACTTGGTTTTCAGGACTGTTGGGCAGTGCAGCTTGAGGAGAGCAGTAGTTTTCGGTAGGCGGCGGGTGGTTACATGCGCCGAGTTAACCTGCATTGTTATCAGAGTAGAATCTTGCAAAACACTGACATTGAGATCAAACAGGGCAGAGGAATAGGAATGGCGCAGGGCAGGCTTCCGGGACATAGTGGAGAGTATTTTCTCACCCTGCCGAATATATGCAAGGGGTAAGAACAATGTAAGAAATAGTTGGCAGCATGGCTACTCAATTCCAACCACTTTCATATCTTATCCTCACAGACACGCGCTATAAAAAATCAATTACCGAAAGGAAAATATGGCAAGAGTCAGAAAAGAAACAACTGTTACCGATATTCCAGATCAGAATGTGGTCTACACCACTCAGGATGAAGTCCATCCTTACAGCACCTTGTTTCAGATTCTAAATTTGATCTTGGGATTTATCTCTGGCGTGCTCTTGCTGCGCTTTATACTGCTTATGACCGGCGCCAACCCAGCCGCCGGCTTTGTGCAGTTGATATATCAGGTTTCCAGTATCTTTATGGCGCCTTTCCGCTTCATATTCCCCAGCACAGCCGCCGGCGGCTCAGTATTTGACTGGTCGATCTTGGTAGCCATAGCCGGTTATTATCTTCTGTTTTATCTGCTGAAACAGCTGGTAATTGTTCTGTACACTGCTGATACTGCAAACTAGCTGGCGGCAACCGGTATATATAGTGTGATACAGGGCACAATTGCATATTTACTTGCATAAGGGATTGCGTTATTCTTAGATTTCAAAACTAAATTTCGAGAGGGAAGCCAAAACATGAACGGCGAGCAAAACAACACAAACAAACTTATCATTGGCGCCTTGGCAGTAGTTCTACTAGTTGCAGCTGGGGTTTGGGCGCTCAGATCACGTGGCAACGATGACTTAACATCACCACTCGAGGAAGAGCCCGCTGAAGATACATTGACCAATCAACCTGATATTGTCCCTGATGTAGTCAGTTCTCCCGACTCAGTTGCAGATCCGGATGCCGAGGATATGGCTGGTGGAACGAGCGAACTGGCAATTGTAGATGTTGTCCTGGAGGCAGGCAGTTATTACTATGAGCCTAACGTTATCCGCGTCCGCCAGGGCGACCGAGTCAGAATCACCATGAGTGCAGTCGATATGATGCACGATTTTAATATCGACGAGCTGGATTTATCCATTCCCATTACCCCATCAGGTCAAAGCAATAGCGTTGAGTTCATTGCTGAAGAGACTGGTGAGTTCACTTTCTATTGTTCCGTCAGCGACCATCGCTCCCGAGGCCAGACAGGTACATTGATTGTCGAACCACAGTAAGGTATTGCATTTGAGTTTGTTTCATACCGGTATTGTTTAAGCGGTATTTCCCCGTACATCTATTTATTGTGCCTAAGTGAGTTTGGTAATATACTTCAAATATGACAGCCAAACGCGCCGCCAAACACCCTGAAACCGAACCGGATCTCGAAGTCTTTGGTGAGACCTGGCATCAAGGTGGACAACATGAATCACCGGGAGTAACCGGCGGGCTGTTTTTCATTTTTATCGGTACTGTTCTCTTGCTCAATTCTTTGGGATTGGTTCCTTGGGGCATTTGGAGCGAAGTAGTCAAGCTCTGGCCGCTGCTGATGATACTCATTGGATTCCAGATATTGCTAGGCAAGAGTAGAGTGAGCAGAGTGATAATGACCATTCTCAGTTTGCTGATGTTTGCCACCGTTATTGGGATTGTGCTCTTTGATTATTTTCCAGCGGCAATTCAGTCAATTTTGCCTCAGGAAATTCACACTTACATCATTTTCCTGAAAGGAGTGCTTCATGAGTAGAACCCAGACTTTTGTTGGACTTTTTGTCATTTTGTTGGGGCTTGATATGCTCTTCGATATCAACCTCTTCCGAATTCTTTTCCCATTAATTATTATTTGGTTTGGTTTTACCATTCTCACTGGCCGCAAGAATATGGACTTTTCTAAGGTTGCTGTCACTGATGAAGATTTTCTGAAGCGGGTGCTGATTTTTTCCGGAATTAATACAAAAATCACCAGCAAGGCTTTTGGTGGAGGTGAAGTGGTGGCTATTTTTGGCGGCGGTGAGATTGATATCACCGAAGTCCAGGCAGCCGGTAGTGATATTAAAATTGATTTAGTGGCTATTTTTGGCAGCCTCAAGATCCGCGTTCCTGAGAACTGGGTGGTTCAGTCGGGTGGCGTCGGGATTCTCGGCGGTTTTAACAACTCAACTACAGCCAAAAAAGGCAGAAAAGTGGCTGCCAAGATCGAGGGTGTGGCTATTTTGGGTGGTGTCGAGATTGCCAACTAAACAAGAGACCGCTTTCCACTACGACATTTTGTAGTGCATTAAGTGCTGGTTTCGTTATCTCACGTATTTGTCTATATTGAGAATAATATAACTCAACTGAAAGGCTGCAGTGGGGGGAAGAAGAAGAGGAGAGTTTTTGCAGGCAATGCAAGAGGTATATGCTCCAGATGGAACACGCAAAATGTGGGATAGGCCACTGTCACCTGACGAAGCCAGAAGGCACGAAGAAGAAGGGGAGTATCGTCACCAACTAGGTGAAAGAAATAGAGCTCAAGATGCTGCTCGTAGGCTTACTGAGCAGGCTACAACTTGAGTTTTGCACCCTCCCCGCTTGACACCCCGCTAAATATATTCTAAATTACGAATGTATTCCTAGTTCGGGCTGCTTGCGTTATGGACTTATTGATAATTTTCCTTACAGGCCTGACTACAGGCGGCTTATCTTGCTTGGCCATGCAAGGCGGTTTGCTGGCCAGTGTTATTGCCAACCAGAAGGATCAGGAGTTGGCTGAGTCAGCCGCTGACAAGGAAATCAAGAAAGCCCGGCTACGGGAAAAATATCTCAAGACTATCAAAAACAGCCAATGGCTGACTGTGACCTTAGACGAGCTGGACATTTTGCCGGTGCTGATGTTCTTGGGCGCCAAGCTGGTTTCCCATACCATTCTGGGTTTTCTGCTCGGTACATTGGGTTCGGTTATCACTCTGAGCCTGGGAGTGAGAATTGCCTTCCAGATATTTACCGCTTTGTTCATGTTCGGCACGGCCATGAATTTGCTGAATGTCCATCCGATTTTTCGGTATATAGCCTTCCAGCCGCCAAAATTTTTACAAAGAGCAGTCCGCAACACTAGCAGAAGCCGGGCTTTGTTTGCGCCGGCGGTGTTGGGTATGCTGACGATATTTATCCCATGCGGGGTGACACAGGCGATGGAGGTTTTGGCAATCAATACAGGCAATCCCATTTATGGAGCGTTGATAATGTTCTCATTTGTTCTTGGCACTAGCCCATTGTTTGCCATCCTTGGTGTCGCCACGGCCAAATTATCAGAATCATGGAATCAAGTATTTAACAAAGTCGCTGCTTATACACTTATTGTAATGGCAATTTATGGCGCGAACGGGGCGCTTTTGGTAATTGGGTCTCCCCTGACGCTTAATAAATTAGTACGCCCTGTGACTTACTTTTTCTCGGAAGAAAGGTTTGCGGGTGGCGCCAGCGGTATGGCGGCGATTGAAGATGGCAAGCAGCAGGTGAAAATCAGCATCCTTAACAGCGGTTATGAGCCGCGTTACGTCAGAGTCAAGGCCGGCATTCCTGTCAATCTAACGCTGGAGAGCCAGGATGTTTATTCATGCGCCCTAGCTTTTGTGATGCGTGATTTTGGCATCAATACCTTTTTGAAGTCAACTGACTTGCAGACCTTTACTTTCACTCCAAATAAACCTGGCAAATATACTTACACTTGTTCTATGGGCATGTACACAGGCACTTTGGAAGTCATATAGGAGGATAATGTTCAAACTATTTAGCAAATCCAAACCAGTTGGTGAAAAAGCGGTTTTTACAATTGACGGTATGCACTGCACTAGCTGTAGCATGAATATTACTGGCGCTTTGGAGGACACTAAAGGTGTTATCAAGGCAGACATCAACTATGCCAAATCTCAGGCAACAGTTGAATACGACCCGACCAAAACCAACGCCGCCGAGCTGAAAAAAGCCATCAAAGATGCCGGTTACGATGCTGATCAGATAGTATAAAATACGGCTGCGATGACATTCAGAGAGAAGGTTTACCAGATCACTCGCCAAATCCCTAAGGGCAAGGTAGCTACTTATAAACAAATTGCTGTGTTGGCCGGAAACCCCAAGGCCGCCAGGGCAGTCGGCATGTGTATGCGGACTAATCCTGATGCCCCGGCAGTGCCTTGCCACCGGGTGGTGGCCGCAGACGGGAGCTTAACGGGCTACTCTGCCGGTGAAGGTTTGATAACTAAGTTAGCAATGCTTAAAGCGGAAGGTGTGACGCTCAAAGGCGGTCGGGTGGATTTGCAAGCTTCCCAATGGGACCGCTCTTAAACTGGTACTCATTTCCACAGGTTCTGTAGATATCGAGTGTGTAGGGCGGTGCCAAACCACGCCCAATTCTGAGTGTAGTAATTTTGCGGGTCCTCCCAGTAGGCATACTCAGGATCTTGATAAAATTTTGCCTGAATGTGTTTTTCATAAATATGCTCTGCCATCTCAGGGTTAACTACGGAAAAATAACCGAGGTTACCGCTATAGGCGGCGACTGATTCATATTCTTCCCAGACTTCACCATCGTGCTGATAGGCGGTTGCCAGCCTGCCAGCGCTGTAATATTCATCCTCTAGAAAAGAGAGCGAGGTTAAATAATCAAAAGCCCTGGTGTCTTGAAACCACTGGTAGTCAAGGGCAATACGCCAAGGCGTTCGGAAGGCATTATATGAGTACTCACTGGCGTGAGGCTGGTTTTGAGTCGGTTGGCGGGCCGTAAAGGTGCTCTTGTTGATTGCACACCACTCAGGTGGTAGGACTCCGTCATCCTTATCTAGGTTGGCAGTTGTACACATCTGCAATACTTCATAAGAAGTATCAACCAATTGGTTCCATGGGCGGCTTGGATCTGCCTGTGCGAATATCCGGTAGGAGGCAGGTGACAAATAGGAGGGATTGATGATGATTTCGTTGCTTTGGTTTGCCCAATTGCCAGCACTCAGGTAATATTTGTTGCCAGCTTGAACCACTTCTTGGTCCCAGATGGCGGCGATGATTCGCTGCGCTTCGGATAAATATGTTTGGTTCCCCCATTTTTTATGGGCAAAGAGTAGGGCTAATGCAATATCCTGGTCAGCATCAGCCGCCGTGCCTTGATCAACCGTTATCCGTCCGTCAATGTCATTCCACTTCCAGGAAAATAACCCCTGGGGTTGTTGCAGATTATCTGTTGTCCACTTCAGGACTTGGTCAAAAGTTTCTTTATCATCCATCCAGACTGCTCGAAGCAGCGCATAGGATTGCCCTTCTGAGGTCGATTCTCCCTGCCGGTATGGATCGATCACTCGCCCAGAGATAATGAAGTGTTGTTTGTAGCTTTTCCAAGCGCTCGACAGGATGCGTTCGAAACCTCGCGTAGCCCAGAACTCTACACCCCAATCATCATTCCAAAAGATGGCGACTGGATCAGAATTATGCCAAGCTGCCAAAGTGATATCCAAGCCAACTGTGGTAATATCGTTTTCCATTTGTGGCGTCAGAGCAATCATATGAATATTTTCCGGACTGCCGTTCAGAAGCTCTGAAGCTAACTCCGGATCAAGATCAACCTTCCAGTACCACTCAGCATGCTCAAAATTTTTTCCCTCTCCTCTTTCATGAAGGTCGACATATCCATAATTATCGATGACATAAAAAGCTTGTGGGTCGTCTCTGGCGAGCATCCATTCGACTGCCTCTATTTGTGGAGTAGTTTGATCAGCTGCGTAGAGATTGAGATCACCTCTAATCTTGGAGGCATGATGAAGTGCAGTGAGTGTGAAAATAAGTGCTGTAACAACCATTAAACTCGGTCGGAGGTAGGCGGCTATGTTGCCAGCAGCAATTCTTTCAAGGCGTTTTTGCAAATACCAGACTGCAACAGCAATATTTAAGGCTAACAAAGGTATAAGGGGAACCACATAAAATTCGATAACTAAACCACCCCGCATTAGAAATGCCCACATTGATGCTGCCAGCAATCCCGCTAGTCGTGAAACTTTGTTGCGAATACCGATTAGCAAATTGGCGAGAGTAGTTAACGCACCGGCAACGATGATCACCGGATCATCTCGCATCCAATTTCTGACGTTTGACCAAAAAGTGCTTTTTTCCAGGTCGAGAATGCCGCCTCCTTCCCTGCTGAGCTGGTGGGCGAAGGTACCAAGGAGGCTGACATGCTCTTCAGTTCCACCCAGCCAGGTGCCGGTAGGAAAAAGTTCATTTTTCAAAAATGCATATAAGAAGTAAACAGAAGTTACGATCAGCACTATGGAAAGCCACATCGCCATTGCAAACATCTTGTGCTTACGGTGAGCAGCAAGAAATATGATGTACAGAAACACGGGGATAAAAAAAATGGCATTTTCCTTTGTCAATATACTTATTCCAAATGTAACAGCGCTGATGATGCTATAGCGCAGTTTATAGTTGTTTCGCATTATTAACACTAAAGACAGCAGCAGCCAAAAAGTCATAATGTTGTCCAGAAGTACTCTTCGTTGAAAATAAATTCCCAGTGGTGTGAGGGAAAAAATGAGGACGCTTAATAAACCTGCGTATTTGCTATTGGTGAGTTGTTTAGTGGCTATGTATAAAAACGCAGCGGATAAAATATGCAGTATCAACATAAGCACCCGGCCAGAGTTAACAGAAAAACCAAAAGTAAAAAAGCCGCCGGTAACTATAGTCCAAAGGGCAATTAATATCCATCCGGCTGGAGCGTGGTCATACCAATAAGTATATGGGGCTAATTTTCCCTCCTTAATTAACGACCAAGCTTGAGCCATATATGCGCCTTCGTCATTTTCATAGTAGGGAAAATGAAACATGTTATAAGCGTGAGCAAGTGCTGCAGTTGTCAATACTGCCAGCAACGCCAATTTTTCTTTTCTCTCAAAAGTGTTTTTCATTATCCTTAAGCCTGTTCAAATGAATATGTTTCTTCCTGGAAAAAATCCTTCACCCGATGCGAGTTTAAATGCCGAGTTTTTTCCCAGATGGTATTCCCGGTTATAAAACGGATAAATGCCCTCAAAGCGCTGAAGCCCAAGACCAGTTGGAAAGGTAGGAAGCTCAGCACTAATTTAAGAGGCAACAACAGGTAGAATGGTTTTTTATACTCCCTGGTAAATTCATACATGCCGATGTTGTAAATCACTAACTGCAGAAGCAATATCAACAGTGGAAGAGTAGTCAGCAGAGCGATGGTGATTGGCAGTTTCAGAGTAAAGGCAATGGCAACAGACATTGGGATGAGAATAAACAGAAGTGTTTGCAGCTGTGGCAGCAGCAGTGTGTATACGGCCAGCAACCGCTGTCCAAATCCCGGCAGCCTCGACCAGTGTTTTTTCATTAATACTTGCAAAAATCCTTGGTTCCACCTAGTCCGCTGGCGGATAAAGCTCCTGGTGTCATGAGGCGTTTCCTCCTGAGTGGCGTGTTGGCTGCTATATACAACTTTAAATTTTGCACCCATGGCGCTGAGGCGCATGCCTATTTCCGCGTCTTCAGTCAAGCAATTTTCATCCCACCCCCCGACAGCCTCAAGTACGGTTCTGCGGAAAAAGACGGTGTTGCCGCCCAGCGGAATAAACCCTTGCTCAGCAAAAAAATGCAGAGTGGACTTAAACCAAAAATAATATTCCATCACATTCAAGAGTGAAAACCATTTTGACCGGTAATTCATGAGTTGGACACCTGATTGAATGACATGCAGTTTACGGTCTTGAAACAAAGTATTGATTATGTTGAAAATGTTGGGATGCGGTTGATCCTCAGCATCAAAAACACACACGACATCGCCCCTGGCTTGGTGCAAGCCGAGGTTTAAGCTGTGGGGTTTATTAATGGGATAATCATCAAATAATAGGAGCCTGACATTAGCGCGACTTTTGTTGATAAATGCTGAAACTGCAGAAATTGTTTTAGCATCGTCTGTTCTGCATACGACAAGCGTTTCCATTAAGTGCTGGGGATAATTAATCGCAGTGACTGCTTGGAGTGTGTCAGCAATAACTGTTTCTTCATGCCGGGCTGGAATGATGGTTGTGAAGGTATGATTGGGAACTGCGAATATTTTTGGGGGTTTGTCTTTTTCTATTCTTGTCGAGTCTTCCCATGCATAGATCATCCAGTACAAACTAATAACGCCTTGTATGGTTAGAAGCACGGAGAGAGAAGTTATAGCTGCGCTGAGGAGCCGTTGGGGAGTGGGAAGCGTGAGACTGAGGTCGGTGTTGCTCAGGATGGCTGCAGTTGCAAACAGAATAAGCAAAGGCAGTAGGATCAAGGGAAAGGCTTTCACGACCGACCACTTGTAAGCCAAGTATCTTCTTAACAATTTTTTTAAGTCTCTAAGAGAAGCAGAAGAATTGCCAAGAGGCTGAGCGGCAACTCTTAAGGGAATCTCACTAATGGCGACTCCTTTTTTGGCGGCATTTTTCAGCAACAAGGCTGGATATGTATCATCACTTTCTTTTATCTGGATAAAGTCGCTGCGCATTAAAACCTCAGCACTGAAGGCCCGATATCTGCTGGAACAATCTCTGATAGTTTTGATTCCACTAAAAGCACGGGCTAGAGCATTTCTCAACCAACAGTTGATTAATTGGACTAGCGGCCAGTTTTCCGGAAATGATCCGCCTTTGACAAAACGGGAGGCAATGGCCAGCTCGGATTTGCCGCTCATAATTTCCATGATCAGGACAGGTATGAGAACAGGGTTGTGATTAGTGTTGGCGTCCATTTGGACGACAATATCCGCCCCCATCGCTCCGAGCGCATATGCAAATCCTTGTTTAAGGGCAGCCCCTATGCCATTTCCATTACTGCTGATCAGCTTGATATTATGATTGAACGACAGCAGATTGTGGATTAATTTACCGGATCCATTTGGTGAGTTGTCATCAATGACCAGCACTTGAAGCCGCACATGTGAAGGCAGTTTTTGTTGTTGGGCAAGGACAGTGCGAAGATGATCTCTGATATCACGGGCGTCGTTGTGAGTTGGCAGGACTACTACTGCCTTGATCATAGCCATAAAATGAGTCTTTGCTACACAATGATACGTTCAGTTGTAACGGTTTTTATTGTCCATGAATATAAGTTTTGTAGGTGGCATTAAAGTAATAACGCGGTAAGAAAGTTTCACTTAACCCGGTTTAAGAATCTCTTACCAATTTTTGTTTGGTCTCTGATTCAAGCAACTTAAGGTAAGGAGTATTTGGAAAGATTTCATGATAAACAGCATGGAGAGCGGTGGTATTTTGGCAGTTTTTGCTCATCCAGATGATGAATCATTTGGCCCTGGAGGCACCTTAGCCAACTGGACTAAGGAATATGAAGTCAATGTGATCTGCGTAACAGACGGCAACGACCCAGCCGTTAATGGGAAATTAGCAGAAGTCAGATCCACAGAGCTGCGAGAAGCGGCAGCAATATTAGGTATCAACAAGGTTTATGAATTGGGTTATCCGGACGGCAAACTCTGCAACGCTTTGTATCACGATCTAGCAGCCAAAATCCAGGAGATTACTGAGTTGCTCAAACCCTCTCGATTAGTAACTTTTGAGCCAAGGGGTGTGTCCGGACACATTGACCACGCGGCAGTGGCCTTGATCAGTAGTTATGTCTACGAACGGGCAGATTACATCAGAGAAATTTGGTATTACTGTGAATCAAAAGATTTTACAGACAAGGTTGATGATTATTTTATTTATTTCCCAAGGGGTTTCGACAGGCAAGAAGTTGACAGGGTGATATCGGTTGAAAGTATTTGGCAGACGAAAGTTAAGGCTA
The DNA here is from genome assembly GCA_002306315.1 of Patescibacteria group bacterium UBA1370. Taxonomy (GTDB): domain Bacteria; phylum Patescibacteriota; class Microgenomatia; order UBA1400; family PJMF01; genus UBA1370. The sequence goes on from DBRK01000024.1 coordinate 30,830, forward strand.
TGAAAGCCCATGCGGCACAAATGAAGGATGTTGAAAACATCCTCGCTTTAAAAGAACCGCTCAAGAAAGAGGAATATTTTTTTGTAACCACTAAAGAAGGACGAAACAATGGCTAAAATGAAAGCAGGAATTAAAGCGGTCATTGCCTTCATGGTGATTGCTTGCGGAGTCGTGGCTCTTCACCAACTGTATCAGCAGACAATGAGCGATGGCAACAGCGGTTTGGGGCAGTCAAAGACAACATTACCCTCTCCTACTACTGCGGCTACGGCTACCCCATTTCCTGCAAGTGAACCCCAGGCTACTAGCTATACCGCTCGAGATATGTTCAAAAGAGAGAAGCGCTGGCTGACGATGGAAAATAATCGGTTTATCCCATCTGAGATCCGGGTGAGCAGCGGTGCCCAAGTAGAGTTGACTGTTGTTGCCAATCGGGACTCGGGCATCGCAATTTATGAACATGAAGTCTCCCAACCTCTATCTGCAGGAAAACCAGAAACGATTGAATTCATTGCCGGCCGCCGTGGTGCTTATCCAATCCGCTGCTCAGAGCATTGCGGCGTAGGTAAAGAAATGGTAATCGGTACCTTGGTTGTTGAGGAGTAGTTGCCTCGGGCGTGGGAATCAAAACATTAGCAGCAAAGATTGATTGCTCTTAGTATTTTTACGAAATTCTGCCTAGTTTCTTACCGCATCTCTATATCCTGAAACCATGACAGATAACCGCTGGCGGATTGATTTGGAGTTCATCGAACAAGGCCACATCTATTTCTTTTATAAACCCAAGAAGGGTGTCGAAGAAGTAAGTAGTCTAAAGGATGTGGGACGCTTTTATTTTGTACTCCAGCCGGAAACCGAGATGCCGCCGCGCTATGTGTTTATGGGGAAGAAACAAATGCCCCGTATCTCCAATGGCGGCAAAACCTCATGGGGAAAGGTTCAAAAAGTTGGCGGCCGGGGTTTTGAAATTACCAAACCAGGCAAAGAGCGCAAGGACGCCGCCCGGGCAGCCGGTGAAGGCTTATATGCGTTGGTCCGTCATGGTGATCACACCCATCTGGTTTATATTTTGGAGCTGCCCGAGCGGCGGGGCGATGTCCAAAAGGGGCTGGAATTGCACCGCGAAGGAAATTATTTGTTGGCTGTTAAACCGCCGCCGACTGTTTCTGGCAAACAGTTGAAAGAACTCAAAGTTACTGACAGCCAGAAATACCAACCACTTCGGGAGGCTGAGGTGTTGAATTATGAGGGCGCCGAGATCTTGTTGACTGGTGTCACCAGCGATGTCGAGCGACTGGGTATTGCGGTAGAAAAAGACCAGGAGACGGAGGAGACCGCAGATATCTTTAATCAACTTAAAGTCAGCCGGGAGCGCCATCCAATTGAGCCACTGATAACGGGCAATTGGCGGTGAGCCATCCACTAAACGGGACGATTTTCCTTCGCAGCTGTTCCGGAAATTTTTAAGATTCTATCTATGATGTTTTCCAGTCCGTAGTAATTTCCGCTCTTAAAAACGGCCAGTGCCACAAATACCAGCATATAAATTATGTGTTCGTTGATATAGCCGGTTTTGGGTGGAAACACTGATAAATAATAGAGAAACATCATGAGCACACCCGCTGGCGCGCTCAACCAAACTAGGGCGCCCAAGATCAGTGACAAACCAATCGCCATTTCGCCAAATATCACCAGGAAATCAACCAAGGCATTGTTCGCCATGGATTGGAACAGTTCCGCAAACGGACCAGTGGTAGAGTTCGTTAGGTAGCTGCTGGCAGTAAAACCCGACAACAGTTTGTTTAAACCTGCCCAGAGAAAGAGCAAGCCAAAAACAACCCTGAGCAACACCAACGATTTTATTTGTTTATCTGTCAAGGTAGATTGTTGCTTTGGCATTTTTCGTTTGGATAACTAACTTTCAGGCTCATACAGCATAGCATATTGATGGTTGACTTTTAAAAAAACATATTCCAAAATAAGAATATGTATAATCGCATTTTTGAACTTCATTCCGAACTATTAAAAGCGTTGGCTCACCCGCGTCGCCTGGAAATTATTCAATTATTGCGGGATCAGGAGATGTGTGTTACCGATATTCACTCGATGTTGGATTTGCCGCAAGCCAACATTAGTCAGCACTTAATGCTGATGCGGGATGCCGGAGTGGTTGCTTCCCGCAGGGAGGGCAAGCAGGTTTACTACAAAATTGCTCATTCCAATTTTATTGAGGCATGCGACCTCGTGAGAGAAATCCTGATTGAACGGGAAGAAGACCAAGAGTTGAGGGACAGTTTAAACTTCTCAATAAAAGATCTGGTGCCTTTCGTACATGATCCAGTCTGTGGCATGCGCCTTTCACCAAAAACTACTTCTTATCATGCTACCCACGCTAACAGGAATTACTACTTTTGTGCCAGCGGCTGCCTCAAAAAGTTCCAAGAAAGTCCTGAAAATTATGTCAAATAATCATCTGCACCACTCGACCAATGCTCAAACAAATACCCGAGTAAACTTTCATATCTCGGGCATGCATTGCGCCAGTTGCGCAGCCAATATTCAGCGGACTTTGAACAAGACACCGGGGATAAAAGAAGCAGCGGTCAATTATGCCAACGAGCAGGCAACTGTGGGTTTTGATCCGCGGCAGGTAACTCCGGAGGTGATTGAGAAGACGGTCGCCTCCATTGGTTACACAGCTCATATTCATGTTCACGACGCCTCCGACTTATCAGAAAAGGAGCGGGCAGCAGAATTAAAATCCCTCAAATTCAAGCTGCTGGTTAGCAGTGTGCTGACTACCCTTTTGATTATCGGAAGCATGGTGGCGGCCACTCCTGGTTTATTAAAAAATACGATAGTGCAGTTGGTGTTGGCACTGCCGGTGCAGTTCTGGGTTGGCAGGAGATTTTATCAGGGTGCCCTATCAGCCCTGAAAAATAAAACAGCCAATATGGATACTCTGATTGCCCTGGGTACCTCGGTGGCGTTTTTTTATTCAGCCTTAGTAACCGCATTCGGAAGATATTTAGAAATTGTCGGCATTCCCGCCTATGTCTATTTTGAGACAGCCGCCGCCATCATTACCTTTATTTTGTTGGGTAAATATTTAGAAATCAGGGCAAAAGGTCAAACATCCTCAGCCATTAAGAAGCTTTTGGGGCTGCAAGCCAAAGTTGCTCATATCAAACGCGGTCCTGCTTTTATTGATGAACCTATTGAGAAAGTGGTGAGGGGCGACATTTTGTTGGTAAAACCCGGAGAGAAAGTGCCGGTGGATGGCTTGGTGGTTAAAGGCAATACCGCGATAGATGAAAGCATGGTTACCGGTGAAAGTCTGCCGGTTGAGAAAAAAATCGGTGACAGGGTTATTGGCGCTACTGTAAACACCAGCGGCGCCATCGAAATGAAAGCAGAGAAAGTTGGCAGTGAAACAATGCTTGCGCAGATTATTCAGCTGGTTAAAGAAGCTCAGGGTTCGCGGCCACCCATCCAAAAATTGGTGGATGTGGTGGCTTCTTATTTCGTGCCAACGGTGATTTTTCTTTCTGTGTTGACCTTTATTGCTTGGTTAATATTTGGTCCGCAGCCGGCGCTACTTTTTGCATTGGTGAGCATGATTAATGTGTTAATCATTGCTTGTCCGTGTGCGCTCGGCTTGGCAACTCCTACATCGCTGATGGTTGGTATCGGCCGGGGGGCGGAATCAGGAATTTTAATTAAGGATGCAGAAGCTTTGGAAGTGGCGAACAAAGTAAATACAATAATTTTTGACAAAACCGGAACTCTGACAGAGGGCAAACCGCAAGTCAGGCATTTCCTGGTTGCCGAAGGCCTGGCAAAGAAAGAAAAGGAGATTTCGCAAATCATTAAAGCTGTGGAGAGTTTGTCACATCATCCTTTGGCGCATGCAGTCGTGGAATATTTTGCTGGTAGGGACCCGAGCACGGAAGTTGATGTCGAGGATTTTAATGACGTCTCTGGACGAGGTGTGAGTGCTAGAGTTGGCAACAAAAAAGTGTACATAGGTACCTATGAGTTGTTGAAAGCCAATAAAATTAAATTGCCCGCTTCACTTAAAGAAAAGGCTGATGAATGGCGTTCTCAAGCAGAAACTGTTTCTTTTGTAGCCTTAGGAGATGAAGTTGTTGCTGCCTTGGGAATCGCCGACCCACTCAAGCCAGCTGCCGTAACCACCCTTAAGCAATTAAGGTCAAAGGGCATAGAGTCAGTGATGCTGACCGGTGATAATCTGCGAACTGCAGAGGTAATAGCAGCGGAGGCTGGCATCGACAGGGTTAAAGCTGAGGTTTTTCCTGCTGATAAAGAGGCTGTAGTCCGTGAACTACGCCAAGCCGGACGAGTAGTGGCGATGGTGGGGGACGGCATTAATGACGCCCCTGCCCTGGCAGCAGCAGATGTGGGCATTGCCATGGGGGGTGGCACAGATGTAGCAATTGAATCTGCCGGAATTGTCCTGCTCAGAAGCGATATTTCCTTAGTCCCCAAAGCTGTTAGGCTCTCCAAAGCTACGATGAAGAACATCCGCCAGAACCTTTTCTGGGCTTTTGCATATAACGTTGTCTTGATTCCGGTGGCTATGGGAGTTCTCTATCCATTCAGCGGCCTTCTTCTTAACCCCATGCTAGCAGGAGCTGCCATGGCATTTTCGAGTGTTTCCGTAGTGGCCAACGCTCTCCGCTTAAAAAAGGTTAAGTTAGATTAATAACTCCTGTGCTGACTTTCTAGTCTTACCTGGTTTTTACCAATCATTAACATGATTATTAGGAATGACTGGAATAGTGTTCTAAACACAAACAGAAAGACTAGATAAGTGAAATTCGGCGTCCCCGGATATCAAACTGGCAACAAAACCAGAGCTTTGGCAGCAACAATTTTATACGGGATGGCGGTCATACTTTTGCTATCATGGTTTACTGGTGCTCCACCTCCCCTGACAGTAGATGCGGCCATGCCGGTCAATACAGAGTCTGCGGAGATATCAGGAAGCACTGATCCAGAATTGCTGGTTGCTGTTTTTCGCGATGGCAATCAAATTGCCAATACAACGGCAGACAACCACGGCAATTTTCGGCTTGGGGTGATGTTGGCAGATGAAGGCGAACATTCATTTGTTATTCAGGCATGTACCAAGAGCAGCAAACACAACTGTTCTTCCGCCCAATTGGTGATACCGGTTGACTGGACTCCGCCTCTTGAACCAGTTCTGGCAGCGGTTATGCCGGAAACAACAGCAGAATCACTGCAGCTGTCAGGCCAAAGTGAGGCAGGCAGCAAGATCGTGGCGGCAATGGGAGATCAATATTGGCAGTCATATACCAATAAGAACGGAAATTTTCAACTAGAGGTGCCTTTGCATACAGGCTCAAACATTATGGCTGTCTGGGCAGAAGATGAGGCTGGCAATGTGAGCCAAAGAATTGAGAGGACAATTTTCCGGCGGCCGCCACAAGCTGCCTTGGTGAGTCGAGTAATTGACGGGGATACCATCGAGCTGTCAACCGGTGACAAAGTCCGTTACATTGGCATAGATACACCGGAAAACACCACCTCCAGGGAATGCTTTGGCGCAGAAGCCACCGAGGCTAACCGCAAACTAGTGGAAGGCAAAGAGGTGAATTTGGAGAAGGACGTTTCAGAAACGGATCGCTATGGACGGTTGCTGCGATATGTGTATGTGGGTGAGACCATGGTCAACGAAGAGTTGGTTGTGTCCGGATTTGCTTATGCGAGCGCTTATCCTCCGGATGTTAAATATCAAGAGCGTTTTTTGCAGGCTCAGCAACAGGCAGTGGCTGAAAATGCAGGGTTATGGGGAAGCAACTGCGCACTCTCAGAAAAATAGCTTAGGAAGAGTTGGTACTCGCAGCGCCGAGATTTTCATAGGAAACCAATAACAGATGAGCAGCAATAGTCCTCTCAGTTCACAATATTTTCCACCGACGCCAGTTCAGATAGAAATAATTAGCCAGCTTTTGAAGATAGATAAGGAGCTGGTTCCTGTGTTAGTGCCAACCAGAGAGCAAGCAAAACCATTTATTCGTATACATGATTTGAAGGTTAAATTTGAAACCCTCAAAAAGGAAGCGTCACGGAAAAAAATCACCAAAGAAAGGGTGCGGCAGCTGTTATCACCTACCATCCGTCGGGGAAGCCAACGATGGAAACGTGCCTTGCGCTATCTTGGACTCAAAGAAGAGTAATTGTCGATACTTTACCTGACAAACCTGTAAACGTAGGTAGCAGCCAAGGCTACGAACAGGAGCAAGAACACCGTGATTAAAAATTGTGCATTGGGATGATCGCGGTGAAACCTGGCTTGTTCATCAGCTAAGTAAGGTTTAAACAATGGATGAGTCTGGGTTGTGGTTTTCTTGGCTGCCTTTGGAGCAGCTTTTTTCTTAGGGGCAGTTTTCTTTTTGGGCATAGGCTCTTTATTCTTTAATACTCGATATCTATACTAGCGAAAATTTTCTAACTTCACAAATAGCGCTTTGTCAAGCACCCCTTTTCGTAGAC
>DBRK01000007.1 GCA_002306315.1 Patescibacteria group bacterium UBA1370
AAACTTTGCTTAAACAATTCCAAATGCTCCATGGCGGTGCCAATTCCTTCGATTACTGCTTGCTCGGGCTTATCGACTACCGAAACCGGAATACCCATGGTTTCTACTAGGTATTGGCTGAGGCCATCAAGCTGCGCCAGCCCCCCGGAAAGCAGCAGACCTTTATCAATGACGTCGACTGTAAGTTCTGGCGGGATGGCTGACAGCAGCTGGCGCAGCAGTCGCTCATAGCGTTTGAGCAGCAAGGCTGTTTCCGGATACAAATGCTGCACCGAGACGGTGACTTCTTTGGGGCTGCCTGCCAAGGCATCTTTGCCGGCCAGCAACTGACTGCGGTCGTTGGCAGCCGTCGCTGACAAGGTTTTTTTTACCAACTCTTCCACCTTGCCTGAGCTGACAGTCAAAGCCAAATCGCGTTTCAGCCGGTATTGCACTCTGGAAACCAAATACTCGCCGGCCGCTTCGGTTGAAGCGGTTTCTATCATGCTGCCCAAGGAAATGACCGCGCCCTCGACCAACCCCGCCCCCATTTGCAGCACAAAGCTGCCTGAGGCATCTGCCACCGGCACCCCGGCGCCAATGCCGGCGGCCAACGGTTGGGAAATTGTGTAGACCTCACGGGCGCCCAAGGTGTACATGAGCTGGCTGGTGACGTTGAGGGCCGCCTCGCTGGCGCCGGCGGGAACGCTAGCCATGATAGACGGGCTGATCAGGTTGGTGCTTTTCATTACCCGCTGCAGCAACAGTTTCAGCAACGCCTGAGCCGAATCAAGATCATAAATAACCCCGTTGCGCACTGGATAATGAATAGTTATAGCCGGATTGACCCGACCCTCCATTTCTTTAGCCTCACTACCAAAGGCCAAAACCCGCCGCGACTTGCTGTCGACGGCCAAAACTGCCGGTTCATCCACCGCCAACCCCGCCCGGTCAGTCCAAATCCGCACCCGCGAGGAACCGAAATCTATGCCGATCCGCCGGACCAACTGAGAAAATACAGGAAGCTGCATATGCCAAACCAAGTTATTTTTTAACTAAATTACTCCCGCAAGAAGTCTTGTCCAATGATAGCATGCCAGGAAAAATGAGTTATACTATTGTTTATGAAGCCTCAGCTCAACAAGCGTGTGATTTATACCCTGGTGTCGCTGGTGGTAATCATCGTCGGCACCATTGTGGCAATTCAATATGCCAAGGGCGGCTTCCGTAAGACCGAGAATGGTTTTGCGCCCGGCACCGGGCTTTTGGCCGCCAACTCCTTCCCCACCGGAGCCGAAGTTTACATCAACGGCAAATTAACCACCGCTACCGACGACACCCTTTATCTTGACCCTGGTGAATATATTGTCGAAATCATCCGCGACGGCTACACTCCCTGGAAAAAAACCATGCGCATCGAACAAGAGCTGGTTTCCCAGACTAATGCCCGGCTCTTCCCGACCGCGCCCAGCCTGAGCACTCTGACTTTCACCGGAGTCCAGAATTACTCGCCCTCACCGGATGGCCAGCGCATTATTTTTTACACTGCTTCGGCTTCGGCTGCCCGCAAAAACGGCCTCTACCTGCTGGAGCTGAGCAACTCACCGCTCTCATTCCAGCAAAGCCCACGGCAAATTGCCGCCGATTCACCAAATTTTGACTTAGAAAATGCCAGATTCATCTGGTCACCAGACAGCAGCGAGGTCATGGTCATCGCTGAAGATCGCGAGGTTATGCTCAACCTCAGCCAAATGAATGATCTGGATACGCTGCCGGACATTTTCCACCAGCGCCGGCAAATTCTCTCTGAGTGGGAGCAAGAAATGTATGTACGCGAGCGGCAATTTTTATCCCTCTTCCCACAGGAGGTTGTCGGTGTCGCCACTCAAAGCGCTAAAAATGTTTACATTTCTCCAGACAAGAAGCGCTTGCTTTACACCGCCACAGCTTCGGCGCTGATTCCGGATTCAATCACCGCACCGCTGCCATCCACTAACTCTCAGCCAGAGGAGCGGGAGCTGCAACCCGGCAGCATCTACGTTTATGACCGGGAAGAAGATAAGAATTTCAAAGTAGGTGTAGAAGCTACCGATTCCGCCAAGCTCTATTCGAAAAACCTGCTAGCCACCGACCTGCATGATCCTAATTCGCCCCTGTTGACGGCTTCGGCGGCTGCCTTCACTTCTCTGCAAGCCAGCACTTCCGCCGAAACTGCCGCTAACTTCAATGTTTATCACACCTCGCTGTATGCCAACACCTTCCAGTGGTTCCCGGACTCGAGACATTTATTGTTTATCGATAACAATGCGGTCAAAGTAGTCGGCTATGATGCCAGCAACGTCACCACCATTTATTCCGGACCGTTTGACCTGACTTTCCTCTACCCCTGGCCTGATGGCAACCGGGTGTTGATCAAAACCAGCTTTAGTCTTGACGCTCCCAGTAATTTCTACGCCATTGAATTGAAATAAATCAGCATAGACGCTGCTGATAATACAATTCTTTCCTGGTAAAATACCCTTGCCCGGACGAAAATCCGGGCGTCCGGAGATTAGCTCAGATGGTAGAGTGCACCGTTCGGGACGGTGAGGCCGCCGGTTCAAGTCCGGCATCTCCGACATTTTTGCTCTTTATTTCTTAAGCCGCTCCCAAACCAACAACTCCCCACTGCCAACTTTGTTACGGACATCATTGTCAGTTAAGGTAACTTGGAATTTTTTCAGATAAGGAAAGAGGAGGAAAACCGCCTCGGCAGCCAAGTTCATCCGGTCTTTGTAAACATGCCGGAACAGATCGGCATAAGTATCCCGGTATTTGCGCCCACCCTTGAGGAAAAGTTTGTGTACAAAGGACGGCATCCAAATCCGGTGGTTGTCTCCTTTGGAAAAAGCTTTGAATTTTTCCACCAGCTGTTCGACCGAAAAATCCAGATCCCAGACAAAACTCTCCACTCCCAAATGCCAAGAAGAGCGGACTATCAGCGCATTGAGAAGAATATGAGTATCATCCTCGAGAGCGTTGTGCTTGACGCCGCTCTCGTAAGAACGGCCGCCAATCCGATCGCGGCCAACGTGCATTTTGTCAGCGGCAATTAAAGCCCATTGGAGCGGCGTCCCTTTATCAAGTGGCTGTTTCAGACCAACCAACACCGGCTCTTCATGGAAAAGAATTGCATAAAGAGCATCCAGGAAAAGTTCCCGCTCAGCCTGCCAGTCTCCAAAAAGCCGTGTCAGCAGCCAAGCGCTATAGGTGGAATGGTCGCTGCGGCTGAAGAAATTTCCCAAGTCATGCGTCATGCCCACCAAAGTCATCATCACCTCGGTCAAAGCGTCGTAGCAGCCACCACCCCGGTGCGAGAGGCCGGCGCGCTGCAACAGCTCCACCCCGGTCTGGCTCACCCACAACGTGTGGCGGTCGGTGTGGTCATTGAAACCATGCTCCATCTCCAGATCAAGTACCGGGCCGACATACACCAGCGATCTGCCCAAGCCCTGATAAAGATATGCCAACGCCTCGCCGCGGGAAGACAGTCGGAAGTACTCGCGGGCGCTGAATACCGGCTTAATTCGAGGTTTGTGATGTCTAGTTAAAAAGGGAAAATCGCTCTGGGAATAGCGAATACCATTACTGCGCAGAAAAGCCCAAAATGAGCGCCCGTCCGGCCTCAAAAAGGAACTTCCGGTGAGGGGCAGCTCCAACGGCACTTGGTTATAGCGCATAGCTGACTGCACTATAGCATAAGCAGTAATCGGGTATAATATCCGGTGCCGGCTATAGCTAATATCAAGTCCCCGTAGTTCAACGGATAGAACGGGCGCCTCCTAAGCGCCAAATCCAGGTTCGATTCCTGGTGGGGACACGAAAATTTACTGATCTTCACCCATCAACTTCTTAAGTTCTGACTCGGCGTATACAATCGCCTCGAAGACGGTGTGATAATCAAAAAGCTCGTTGTCATCAAAGACGATCTTGATCTCGCGCTCGGCGTCATCCCC
>DBRK01000003.1:0-13279 GCA_002306315.1 Patescibacteria group bacterium UBA1370
CTCTAGCCACTGAGCTATTCCCGCTCTAATCAGTGCGTATTGTACACCACCTAAACCCAAATTGTGAATATGATAACCATACCTTATACTTGGCGTATGTCATCATATTTGCAGTCTCCGGAATTCAAGCGCGCCAGCACCAACGCAGCTGATAGCAGTCTCAAGCTAATTTTTAAATGGATTGCTATAGGTATTGCCGGTCTGTTTAATTTTGTCAGATCGATGTTGAGGATGGTAATAGGGAAGTAGTCACCAGTGCTACAATGCATCAGGGTGAATAATAGATTAGCCAAGCTACTAGTTATACCTATTCTGATTACATTTGTGATTTCCGTAGCAGCAACCTTTTACATGGGCAAAAAAGCGCCAACTCCCTCTCCAAGTTATTCGGAACCTCCTCCGGCTACCGGTATGGATAAAAACATCACTAGCACCAGCAATAGTGCTGATACGGTAATTGCGCAGCCTACCCCAACCCCTACACCTACTCCAACTCAACCTCCTTTTAACCAACAAAATGAATATAAGGAAGTAACAGCCAGCATTTTCTGGATCGGTGAAAAATCCGATGAGAGCAATAACCACATTCCGAACGACAAGAGTGCCTGGGACTCAAACTGGCAGCAGAACTACGGTGGCGTGGATGACCCGGATGACCGCTGTGGATTTTTACCCTGTAGCTTTACGCCCAAGGAGAATCCCTTTTATTTTGCCCTGCCATACAACGATCTGGATAAGTCAGGCAACAGAAAAAGTTCAGCAGCAAAAATTCCCTGGTTCGAAGAATATCAGGATCAAAAATCCGTTCTCAAAAACCGCTGGGTAGAAATTGTCAGAGAAGGGCAGACCTGCTATGCCCAGTGGCAGGATGTTGGGCCGCTGGAGACAGATGACTTTGATTATGTGTTTGGCAGCAAACCGCCAAAGAATCAGTTTGGCGTTAAAGCTGGCATAGATTTGTCCCCAGCCATTAGAGATTGCCTGGGTATGAACGGTAACGATAGAGTTTTCTGGAAATTTGTTAACGAAGATGAGGTGCCGCCCGGCCCATGGAAACAGATTGTCACTAATTCACCTGTTCGTTGGTAACCAAAGCTTCATCAAAGTCGGGTATTGAGAAATGCTCTAAGCTGGCATCTCCACGCTTCATAACCTTATTCCAAAGCATACCGCTGCCTTCAATCACTCTGATAAGACTGGTGACAACCACATAATAAACCACTACCCGGTAAAACAGCCGTTGCAGCGGTAACCACAAAATCAATTTTCTCTTTTGCTTCTCTCCCAGAATTCCAAATAAAGCATAGATTAAATCGATAGCTGTAAATAACCCAAACAATAACAAGGTTTCGTTGGAGCGGTTAAACAAGATCCAACTGAATAACAAAATATCCATAATCGGATAAAGTAAGGGCAAAATTAAGGTGTAAACTAACGTGTTTGGCATAACCACCAAACCCAGCGACCCAGAAAATGGGTTCAGGAAATGCCATTTATGCTTAATGGTGCACTGGATGGTACCGAAGATCCAACGACTGCGCTGCTTAACAAAATCCCTCATTCTGAACGGAGTTTCCGTTAATGCAATCGCCCGCGGCTCGTACAAGATGCGTTTGCCGGCAGCAAGGACGGTAAGTGTCATGTCTTTGTCCTCAACCAAAGTGTCATCACTATATCCGCCAAGCTCCAGCAACAGCTTGGTGCGCCATGCGCCCACCGGGCCAGGCACGACCCCAATGGCATTGATGGCGCTGAATGCTAGCTTGTCAATATTTTGGGCAATGACGTATTCAAGATACTGAAAACTGGATATCAAGCTATTAGGCTGGGTAGCATAAATCTTTCCAGCTACGGCACCGACTGTGGGATCGCCAAGTGGCCTCACCAGATGATTAATAGTGTCTGGAGTAAAGATGGTGTCACCGTCCACAGCCACCGAAACACCATAGCGGGCGTGGCGCAGGCCGTTGTTGAGCGCAGCGGCTTTGCCGGAATTTTTTTGAGTGATTAAGTGAATCTTGCCCGGATACTTTTTCTGCAGCTTAAGCACCACTTTTTTAGTACCATCAGTCGAACCATCATCAACCACCAGCAGTTCCAGTCTGCGGCGGCGTGTCTGCAAAATACTGTCGATGGTAGCAGCAATGTTCTCTTCTTCGTTATAAGCGGGGACGATAACACTGACGCCGCCGCTCCAGTGGGTCTTGAATTCCTTCTTTTTTAACGATTTGATCATCAACATTATAAATATCATCACCAACCGCAATACCACCATAGCTATGATAATTTTACTTATCAGGGGAATATTCTGGTTGGTGACGGCAGAAATATCTATCAACAAGTTTTGACTAGCTTTCTCTAGCGGTTGTACCAGCGGGTGGGAAAAATGGCTAACTGTCGGCAGAACGACCCGGTCGTCGCCTTCGAACATCATGGCAATCCTTGATCTGGTTTCCGGCCCGACAAATCCTAGTTCAGACTCTAGTTGTTGGCCCCTCTGCCAACTCATTAAAGCCATGGCTGTGATCTCACCAAAATAGCCAGTCGGCTCATGCATGAAATATCCTTCACGCAGTAAATAAGTTTGCAATCTAGTAACATCGCCATTGGTGTTTTCATCTGACATTCCCCTAGCCAAATCATTTGTTACCATCATTTCATCTGCTGAATTAAGACCGACAATTTCTGAAACCGTAGTAAAACGGTAGTCGCGGGCTTTGAGCTCCACAATTAACGTTTCCAAAGCCGGCAGCGTATACGGTCCTTCTGTGCCGTCATGCAAGAGAATGATGTGTCCAGATTCTGCCGAATTCAGTACATTGGTAATAAGTTCGTCGGTACTGGAAACATCCCAATCTAGAGAGTCAATGTCGGCACCAACCGGAATATATCCTGCTTCCAAAATCCAGTCCAAAGCTGCACTACGTTCATCGTCCGGAACCGGATCCGAACCTATGTCCAACAAGAAAGGCGGGCGATACAGAAGTGTCTGTTCACCGGTTATATTGGCGATGATTTTATTAGTGACATCTAGCTCATACTTGACCCTGTCAGCTGAGGAATGCACGTTGCGTGAGTGGGAATAGGAATGGTTGCCAATTTCATAGCCACTATCAGCTACAGTCTGAACAATATCAGGATGTTTCAGAGCCTGAGAACCGACAAAAAAGAATGTCGCAGGCACCTGCTGACGTTTAAGAATTTCTAGAATCTGCAAAGTTTTTTCCGGATGAGGACCATCATCAAAGGTCAGTGCCACCGCCCGATCATACGCCATTACATTGTTATAATAATCATTGTTAACTGTAACCTCCGGCCGATCTGCAGTAACACTACTGACAAAATCTGCTCCTCCAAAGACGATAAACATGAAAAATGCTGCCACTGATAACCTGAAAAGAACTTTTCTCACGGCATGATGATATTTTTTTGACATAAATAATTCAATCTCAGAAACGAAATCTGACTAGATAGCACAAGAAAATAGATTAACCCTTGCTGATAGTGCTAGAAAATTATTATAGGTACCTATGGTAATAAGCTGATAATTAATATGTAAGTGAATGATGAAAGTTTATATAAATATTAGTCTTTATCTCAAACCTCTTCTAGCATTTTCAATGCTGTGGCGTTACCCGGAGCAAATTCCAATAAATCATTTAGTACTTCAACTGCTTCCGATTCTCTGTTCAAACGCCGATAATGCTTTGCAAGAAGAATGTATAAATTCTCTTCTTCAGGATTTTGTTCGATCGCTTCTTTAAAGACCTGCAAACCCGCTTCTGAATCCTGCAAATCATAAAGATATGCATGAGCCTTGTTGATATAGGCATTTAGATTTTCAGGATTGTTGGCAATCGCTGATGAGTAGGCATCTATCGCCTTTTGGTATTCTTTTTCTTTCCGATAAAGATTGCCTAGATGATTATAGGCACGGTCATCCTTGTTGTTGAGTTCCAATAAACGATTCAGGGCCGCTATTGCATCCGGATGCTGGGTAACATAAAGAGCGTATGCATAATCCTTGTTGAGTAAAATATCATCAGGGTTTTTCTCAAGTTTTGATTTTAATTCCGAAACGGAATTCTTATAATCCCTCAGTGCTTTCTCTCCCGGAGTGAGGCGGGATTTGGAAAAATAATAAAATGTACCCGCTGCAATCATGACGATAGCCACTATCAACACACTAAGAAGAATGAAAGTTCTGTTATTAGATTTATTTTCTCTGTGCATTTCTGTCAGACCCAATCGCCTAGAATATTGATTTAAATAATGCAATTATTGAGTTCCATATCCTGGTAAGTAGATTCACTTTTTCAGTTTGCGTTGCCGCTGACTCATTATTTTGAACGGATGGTTGAAGTGACGGCCGACTTTCTTCCTGCGACTTTTGATCGGATTCATTTCCTGAGCGAGGTATTATATCAGCTATTTGGTCAAAAGTGTCAACAACATTTTGATCTTGCTCAACTAACACATCTTGCATATTTTCTGACTCCTGAGGAACAACTTCGATAAATGGCTGTGAGGTTCTACTTTGCGCCATATCATCACTATGATATTCAGTCTTCTGCCAGAAGAACCTTGGTGTCTTGACTAAATAAGATGAACTGTAACCGGTATAGGCACACTGATTATTGGCTTTGACTCTGAAGTAATATTGAGTATTTGAGTCGAGATCAGAAATTTTGTATTTGACCATGCCTGACGAGTAACCCTGTTCGAACGCAACAGCAAAGCGCTCCTCCTCAGGACTGAATCCATAACCAACCGTATATCCTGTTACCTGGCCGGATGCAGGCTCAATATACAGTGTGGCAGAATTTGTCTTTGTCTCGATTAGCGCAATCTTTGGTGTTGAAGCCGGCGGTTCCAGCGAACACCGTCCTGAACTACTGCTTGAGCCAGCAGAGTGATTGTCTGTGGCGGCAAGTGCCTGCAACTCGCCAAACAAAGCAAATGTCGAGAAGTGTGTAGTGGTACAAGATACTGTCCTCGCTGTGAAGTTTCTTTGACAATCACTTAACATCTGCCACTCTGTGCCTGACCATGTAAAGATTGCTAAAGTACTTTCCTCAAAGTTTGCGATGTGATTGGCACCATACTGCATAGTAATGGTAATCGGCAAATCAAAGGTGTTTACTTCTTCCTGGGTGTCAACCAAGGCTTTGATCTCCACTATCAATCCTCCCACTGCGCCTGAGTTAACCGTAGGCAGAGGCAACTGCGAAAGAATATTAGCTTGATTTAAACGTTTAATTTGATATATCAACTGACCAAAGCTACCAGTTGCTCCTGCCGGCTGATCAATCGTAACTTTTCTTGAGGAGGACATTACTAACTCGGTGGTGCTGTCCTGATCCGTCAGCAGCAACTCTGTGTTTGTCTCATGGACACTCGCGTCGGCATCACATCCAGTCGTCACAAAACTAAACTCATTGCTGATCTGAACTTGTTCTTCTGCGTCCTCTGATCTCACTCTCGCTACATATTTTGTACAGGGAACCAGGTTTGTGAGTTGCATGGAATGCGACAGTACCCGCGGCGAAATATCTGATTCAGCTGTTTGTACCTCACTTGTTGAAAGCAGACCATAAGCAACCTGACTTGAAGCGAGCACATTTGTATTCCAGCTGATAGTGGCTGTATTTGGCTGACGCTCGATTGAGACCGCGCTGATATTCAGCGGCGGCGTTGGAGTTGGTGTTGGTTCCGGGGTAGGTGACGGGATAGGTGTAGGCGTGGGAGTCGGCGTCGGGGTCGGTGTTGGTGTCGGATCCGGGGTGGGAGTAGGTGTGGGAGTTGGCTCCTCGGTGGGATCAGGGGATGGTGAAGGTGTTGGAGTTGGTTCTGGAGTCGGAGAAGGATCTTCTGTTGGATCAGGAGAAGGTGACGGGGTGGGGGTAGGCTCTGGGGTTGGCGATGGTTCCTCGGTTGGATCAGGTGATGGTGTTGGAGTTGGTTCTTCGGTGGGATCAGGGGATGGTGTTGGGGTCGGCGTGGGGCTTGGAGGCTGCTCATCGGTAGAATCAACCATAAAGGCTATATCATGAGTCAGTCCGGTAAAGTCATCTTGCACGGGTGATAAGACATCGCCGATACCTACTTCTAAGACTCCAGACTCATTGGCCTGAACTACTTCCACGTCTAGGATTTGATCTTGCTCATTTGGTTGGTAGGGATCCCACCAAGAAATCTGGTAATTAGCTTCTGGAGTAAAGCCGGGAATTACTATTAGACCCACCTCCGACTCAGCAATCACCTCACCATTTGGACCCAACCCCGTCCGATTTCCCCAATTATGATCCTGGTGCTGCACCCAAACATGGGCTCTCTCATTAACTAAATCCTTTTGACCTAATATCCGGAAATTTTCATTTGTACTAGAGGCATCAACGTCCTCATAGTGGCCATTTGCCAAGGGAATTTGAGAAATGAAGTTGTAAAAAGGTTTGAATTTGTCCCGGTGATCTATTTGACCATTGTATATTACCTGTTCTGTGTACCAGTTAGATGCGTCATACATTCCTCCGGAGTTAATTTGTCCCCATACGAAGTGGTGTAGCCAGAGCCCTTCTTCGTCATCCAGTAATACCGTAGAGTATGGGCCTGTTCCTGTTTCGGTAAAGCCTGATTCTCCGCGAATCACGGGTTTTCCAGTCCCATATTGCTGCTTTGCACCAATAGCCATGCTTAATTTAACAGTACCTGCAGCCGGATCAAAGAAATCATCTTTGTTGCCAATGGGCAACGAGGCACCATTTACACCCACACTGAAATCCTGAAGCCGGGGTACGTAGCGGTGAATGTCAGCAAAATCAATGTTCGGATAGTCACTGCTGCCCCAGAAATCAATCTGAGGGAAAGTTACCCCTCCAGGCGTGAAATTGGAGGTAGAAACCATGTGTGCATCTGGGAATTCTGCTTCACAGGCATGTGTGGAAGGATTTGCAGCTATATCGAAAACTGAGCACTTCATATACTTGCCGAACTCATCAGCCATTACGTAATGGCGGGAGTCATTGGGATCGCCTTCATTCATCATTTCCCAGGAATGAATGTTGGTAGAATACCCCCAGCGTGCCTGTGCATAGCGCCACCAGGCTTGTTGCAGCCACCGGACTCTGGTGACAGAACGACCTGTTCCATAGAAATTAATCGGGTCATAATCCGTCCCAACAGTGCCATCAGCTTCCATTCTGCTAAAAATGAAGTCAGCAATGTTCAGAACGGGGCGGATATAGATGCCGTTTTCTTCTACCAACTCCAGAGTCTTATCAAATGCGTAAGAATTTCTCTGATCAAAATACATGTGATGATCCATATCCGGTTTTGTCACGATATTTGGACCATACTGATCATCTCCCAAAACCTCCTCAATCCAGATGTGATCAATCATGACCCTGCCATCGGTAACATTCTCTAGGGCTAAATATAGATTATTATTGCTGTTATAGTTTCCTGATGTTGGCGTAAAGGTGGACTCCAAAATTTTCCAACTTGAGTCAACTAAATCATCGGTAACAGTGTCGTCATAAGTAGCGGCCATCAGAGTACCTGAATTTGAATCGTAACAGTTGCTGTCGGCGGTCCCCCAAAGCCAACCCCCCGTTTTGACCACTAAGCCGTATGGATTAAGGGCATCATTTGGTCCGGTCAGAGGAACATCTGGATCTTCTTTGTAGCGGACGCGCACCCGATATTCTGTATCCAATTTAAAAGGCACTTTATATGTATTCCATCCCCACAAGGCGCAACGATTCCAGTTGTGATTGATGATCAAAGATACTTCGCTCTCCGGTGAATAAACATCATCGGGAAAGGTTGACAATCCGGTGGCTGCAGCATCATTATGATGCTTCCATGGATTCCAGGAGGAACCAAAGATCGACCATTGAGTTAACCAAATACGGGCATATTGAATTCCATTGTCTGCCATCGCTGAAAACTTGTTCTGTTGCGCGTTTGAACGAGGATTAATCCAATCTACTTGGTTGAAAGTGAGGTTATAACCCAGGTTGGGAAAGAAGTCTCCATTTTCAAACACGAAATATCTCTCATCGTCTTCGCTCACACGCAGGTAACCCTTGCTGTCAGATTCCACCACATTAAAGACAAAGGATTCGGAGGTGTGTTCCAAACTGCCAACAGCTTCCTCGGCAACAATTTTGTATTTCCATTCTCCCGTTTGATTCGGTGCAAACCTAACCCGCCAATGAAAATTATTGGTCGGGTAGAAATTATCATTGACGCCGGGGTCCTCAAATTCCTGATAGTAAAATGCCGGCTGTGTGTATTCCGTCTGCCAGTCATTTGGTGTGAAAATTACATTAACCGTAATACCCTCACTGCCATCTACCCCTTCGGGCGGATCGGGATCATATGGAAATTGTGGAGCTGTAGCCTGACTGCCTTCTATTGAAAAAGCCAGTTCAAATTTTTCGTATTCACCAATAGTTGTATCACTGACAACAGTCAGATTTGCAACTTCGAGGCTTTCCTCTTCTGCCGCTGTTATCAGGAATCCGGTTGTCAGTGAAGCCGACTGGTCGTCAGGATTAGTAACAACCACATCATATAAACCAGGAGACGCATCTGATAAATCAAAATTGCCGGCAATTTCAGTTTCACTATTCACCAAAACCCCAGTGGCGTTTATGGTGACTTCTCCATCGGCTGTAAGAGCCACTGTTGCCCCGTCTACAAAATTCGTGCCGGTTACTACAAACGGCACTACCTCCTGGTCATTGCTCTCTGAACTTGGATTAATTCCAACCACCGTTGGGGCAGGCAAAGGAGATGGCGTGGGTGAGGGGGTTGGGGTAGGGGTTGGGGTTGGAGTCGGCTCACCATCAGTAAATAGTGTAATTTCGTGGGTACCCGCGGGAAAGTTAATCGTAAGTTCGTTCTCATCTGCAGAAACAGGCTCACCCGGACTTCCATTTAGGGTATAGCCCTCTATACCCGGGTAGTAGAGAGTGACCTCTGTACCCGGAGAAACAACCGACCCTGCGGTTCCATTTAGGCGAATAGATATGGGATCATCGCTCTCAAAACCTACGCGTATCGTTCCGGCATCATCAAAGGAAGTTCCTTTTCTTACAAAGAAGCTAGAAGTAGCTCCATCTACTTTTCGGTAAAAACTCGCTAAACCCTGAAAACTGACGCTGTTATGCGCCACCGGGCCCGAGCCATCAGCTACCAATACCGTATCTACAACGTCATCTTGAACAACCTCAGCTCCTGAGTAACCAGTGCCGCTGACTCTGTTCATTTCACCTTTTTGATGAGTGGCGTCGGTTGGGAAGAGCACAGTTGCTATCCGTTTATTGCCACCGGTTACTGAGTAGGTGTTAAAGAAAAACTCCGGAACTGTACCGGCAATTGTGCTTGCAGAAGCGATAATTCCTCTCTCAAACTTAATGTCATCTGGTGGTGTTCCAAAAAAGAACGATAAACCAACCTCGGTGCCTAACACTTGGCGGAATGCCCCGGTGTCATATTCCTCCAAGGGAGAAACCTCAGTTCTGGATGAGGCACTAGGGTGCCATACCAAATGCACGGGTCCTTCACCTACACCTGAAAATTCGTCAAACGAAACAAAATAACCATTGACATCGTCTGCTGGATGTATCATTAACATGCTTCTCTGATGCTCTCCCTGCGGGAAGACGCTATATGAATCCTCACCGTTGTCTCTGACTGTAGATCCAGCAGCATAGTCAATACCATGGCCGGTAAATCCTTCAAGAATACCACTACCGAATTTGACTTGATGATTATCAGGAGCAGGTTCGTAGGAGTAAGGGTACTCATATTCTGCAGTGGTGGCTGTACCATTTTGTAGGTTAGTTAATCCGGTGTCCGGTGAGTCCATCCGCAGCCGCCACTGCGTACCGGTGTCTGAGGTACCACCGCCGATCAATACATGATTTAATGATTGCCCAATTGGAACAAGGTCGTGATCTGAAGATACTTCTGTGCATAGCGGTCCTGAAGCCGCGGTCTTAAAATTAAATTTGCAACCATACTCCCACCATGAGCTATCTGCGTTCTGGAATTGAACTTGATAGTCGGCGCCACGCTCACCTGCGAAACTAAACGATGCTGTCGTTCCGGCTCCCGAGTCTAGAACAGATTCGTCACTAAGATCTATCACCCTCCAAGCAACTGCTTCTTCACCAACTGCAGAACCAGATATTGTGCCATCACTTATTTGAGCCTGGAAATCTGAACACATGGCATCCATCCTAGATTCCATCGTGAAAGTGCAGGCGCCTTCTCCGTACTGATTAGCTGGTAACCCATCATTGCGGAATTCTAAAATAAAGTTATTTTCATGATTCAGATCGTAGTCAACCATACCGACATTGTTGGCCACCGCCCTGTGACCAAGATAGTTGCCGGAAAATCTATATCTAATGCCATTTTCATCTAGGCTGCTGCAAGGATCCGGGCCAGCAGGGGTATTTGAACCACAAAATCCTGCATTCATGAGCAGTGGGGCACCGTATCCGGCTATATGGAGAGCATTGACGTCTTTTCTGACATGGAAAACTTCACCTGTTTCTTCTTCGTGCTCTCGGACATTCCATAATGCTCCGTATAAGGAATAGTCATCAGCTGGGTATTCCAAAAAGAAGGCACCACCATTTTCGAATATTCTACTGGGAGGTGTGGCCGGCTCGTCGCTGGGGTTGAGAAGTATGTAATTGAGCAGCCGTCCGTCGGGAATTTGGCCACGGGATTTCCATAAGGCATAAGAGCCTGCCGCTGACCCAAATTTACCGGCCGATGCGATACGAGAACTTTTGCCAAATACTGCCCCAAATCCAGCTTCTTCTTCCATGCCCCTGTACGCATAAGTGTCGCCAAAGGTAGCATTCATCCCAAAAGAAGAAGAAGCGTAGCCATAAAGCCATTGAAAGAAATTTTGCCAGCGAGGATCTGTATAAAAATCAATACCAAATTCATTGTCCAACCCTGTGAATTCCAGCACATCTATCAGATGAGAGCGCTCATCCCGATTGCTGCCCCATCCAGCAAGCGCATAACCCGCACCCTCGGAATAAACGCCTGACGAATTAACCCTTGAACTCGTTTCAGGTATAAATCCACCCACTGTGTTCGGACCATCCGCCGGATTAATCTGTCCGCCATTCATTAGCACCTGGGAATCTGGATCATCAGCTGTAAGAGTACGGTTATAAATTTTCCAGATTGCCAGAATTGCCTCCTTAGCAGGAGGATGGCGGGAAGGCATATGATAGGTCAGATAGTTGCCATTGCGATTATAGAAATCATAAACACCCTTGCTGATTCCATAAAAATGATTGAACTCCTGTTCCAGAACAAAATGGAAATAATCCAGCTGTGAGGCGTATTCATCAGGATAATCTAGTTCACTCTCCCAGCTCATATTTGCCAAATCATCGTACATAATATCTACAGCTAAAAGCGTGTTAAAGTAGGCAGCTCCGGCAATGTTATAATAATTATTAGAGGTGTTCCGGGTGCCGGTTTGGGCACCACTCTGAACTATCAAAATATCTTCCCACTTCGGGAATACTTCTACGACCTTGTCGAGGTAGGTTTGCTTGTTAGCCGGATCGGTGATGTAAGCAAGAGCGCAAGCACTCATAATGTTTCTCATACAATGACTGGCATTGCCGGCATAAGCCGTACCCGGGCAGGCGGTTTCGTTGTCCATGCCGGTGAACTGCAAATTCGTACAATGGTTTATCGCTTCTGCCTTCATGCTCATCCAAGGATCCTGAGAAGCTAGACTTGCAAGTCCTGAGAACTGATCTTCAGTCACCAGTAAGAAGGGGTGCTCGCCCGGCTCAGGAGTCGGGGAAGGGGTTGGGGTTGGAGATGGGGTTGGTGTTGGAGAAGGCGAGGGAGTCGGAGTTGGTGTCTCAGTTGGAGTTGGCGTTGGAGTAGGTGTTGGTTCAGGTTCTCCCTCGGTAACAGTAAAACCGGCATACAGAGTATCGCTTTGATCATCAACATTGGTGACAATCACATCGTAAACAGCGGCGGGTAGTTCCAGTACAAAGAAGCTGCCGGAGATAGTCTGACTGTCTTCGACAGTTGTATCTGTAGCGCCTAGAAATGTATCGGTGAGTGGATCGAATAATTCTACACTTATTCCATCAACAAAATTTTCACCGGTTATTGTAAACGGCACCAGATTTTCATCGTTGGCAGCAGAATTGGGGACAATACTACTGATCGTTGGGGATGGCAACGGGGTTGGAGTTGGAGAGGGAGTTGGCGTTTCGGTTGGAGTTGGTGTTGGCGTAGGTTCACCGACACCCTCTGCACAACCATCCCATCCAGCAATACATGCCATTAACACCCAGTATGCTTTGGCTATACGTATCTTTCCCCCAGAAACAGATCCTAAGTGTCCGCCTGCTGTCTCTGTTGTGTAATCAGAGCATATTGCCAAGTAGTCTTCGGTTTCAGGAGTATTGCCATAGCAGGGTTCTCCTGCCGGAGTGTGTGATAGAATTTCTGCTGCATCGAGCAAATAAACGCCGTTGTTCTCTGCATAGTCGCGAAACTGCTCGTTTAACTGTTCAGATTCTGGTGTTCCGACCGTTCTTGCCAAACTAGTTGTCCAATGAAAAATAGTTTTGTCAGGATGAGCTGACTGAAATGCTTCCACATCTTCTATTGTTGCCCGAGATACATGATTGCTGAAAAATCCGGTTGTAGGATTTGCAATATCTGAATTTCCGCTTACTTCCAAATAGCTGAACTGGAAAGAAATCACATCCAAATCTGGATCATCTGAAATTGCTGCCTCACCCCTGCTAAGGAAATAGTCAACCTTTTCGTACCATTGACCAATCTCGCCATGCTCGGGATAGTCGCCCCAGAATTCATAAATCCAATTAGATCGATCATAAGTTGTGGAATTTGGCAAAAAGCGAATTACATCAGGTACCAAATCATTGTTGTAATCAGTTTGTGTAAACGTTTTCCAAGAAGACTGCTCCGGATTTTCCCAGTGTCTTCGGCAGTGGGCAGGTGTGCCACCAAAGGTATTTGCACTCCCCAAACATGTTAGCCCATCACTAATATTTGATCCTACGGATCGATCTATCCACAATTGTTTCATTTCTCTTGCTGCTGTCAGATACTCCGGCGGAATTTGTTCAAAGAGTGGAATATGTGCGCTATCAATCACATAGGCGCTGCCTGGTGGATTGGGCGTTGGAGTTGGTGTAGGACTGGGTGAAGGAGTAGGTGTGGGCGTTGGAGTTGGCTC
>DBRK01000003.1:13308-14495 GCA_002306315.1 Patescibacteria group bacterium UBA1370
TCCACTGTGGCACCTTCCTCAAAATTTTCTCCGGTTACGGTAAAGGGGACCACCGACTCGTCATTATCGGCTGAATTGGGCACGATATTGGTTGCCACCGGGGATGGAGAGGGTGTCGGCGTCGGAGAGGGTGTTGGGGTTGGGGTTGGTGTCGGCTCAGATTCATTTAGAAACCAAGAAGTAGTGGTTGTGTCATTTTTGAAGAAGTCCATAAGCATCTCTGAAACAGCTTGATTACCTTCTGACGTGGGATGAGTACAATCTCCTGAAGAGACATTTTCTAATGGCCAGGTTCTGCCGTCTGAGCGTTCATTTTCACCATCTATCCACAGATACGGTCCCCAAGAGAAATAAGAAACCGGTGTTGCACCTTTACCTGGGTCATAGTTCAGAGAAGGATCGCCACTAATTTGCTTCTCAATCATCCATTTCACCGCCAGGCCATTTTCGAAGGCTGTTGGCTCAGGGCTTAGCCCTTGGTGATACAACATTGACCGTGTTCGACTGGACAGATATGTAATTTTTAGATTGGGAAATTTATCCTTAAGCAACACCATTAAATCTTCTAGTTGCGCCTGGAAAGCGTACATGTCATCTGGGAAGTTAGGTTGATAGTTTGCCTGGGTGATTTTTACCCACACCACTTGCACTTGATCATCGGTCAGATTGGCAGATGTCAACTTGTCATCCAACTGACCCCAATACGTCGCGTATTGAGGGTGCTCAGGATCAGCCCAACGATCGATTGTGCCGCCACCAGCAGCACCGTTAACCAATACTAAGCTGTCATTAACATCAGTATCTGAATTAGCCGCGCTCATAAAGGTACCAAACTCAGAGCTCGTATTGGACATTCCTATAGATGTCATGCCAATTTTTCCTGTTGGCGAAGGATTACCATCGGAATCTAGAGGTTGTATCTCACTAGCCAAGGCCACACCTGCAGCTTCATGCTCGGTGGGTCTGGAATTGGAACCGTCAGGATACAAACCACCTGTAAAACCCGTACCTTCATACTGCGGAGGATCATGACTTACAAGCCTCATGTACTCAGCCGACCCTAGATCGGTGAGCGGTTCACTGACAGATAAGAAATAGCACACTCCGGGCGTCGGTGTAGGAGAGGGTGTGGGCGTAGGTTCGTCAGTTGGAGAAGGTGTAGGCGTGGGTGTGGGTTCATCAGAAGG
>DBRK01000003.1:14586-70482 GCA_002306315.1 Patescibacteria group bacterium UBA1370
TCCACTGTGGCACCTTCCTCAAAAGCTGTGCCTGAGATCGAAAATGGCACCACCGCCTGATCATTGGTTTCCGCATTTGGGTTTATGGATAAAACCTGGAACCCAGGCTCGATCAACTCGGCACTAGCAAATTTCACCCGCAGAGGATTGGTCATATTTTCTGTCCAAAGAAAATCAAGGCGATTTGAAATATTCTTTAAAGCGGCCAAAGTATATTTTGGTGCATTTCCTAACACTATAGAAAGCGACGGGGCAGATGTGTATGCCGTTGCGGTCCGAGCCCTAATATAAAAATACTCTCCCACTTCTCCAGCGACAGAGGTTGCTTCCCAGTCTTCCGGCGCTTCAAAAGCAATGAACCCTGATGAGGAAAAATTTGGCCCCTGTACAACATCAATTTCTAGGTCACTCCAGACACTTCCGTCCCAATATTCCCATGAAATCACTCCGCCAGAACCTGCGGAGTTCATAATCCAAGAAGCGGTATTAAAGGCAATATTTTTTCCAAAATAAAAGGCATCACCCTCATCAGCTCCAACGGTGACGTTTCCGGTAATCTCGGATAGTTCTGCTAATTTGCTGGAGTAAGCATCGTTGTCATAAAGCCATATCGTGTCCAATGTCCCCTGAGTATTAGATAATTTTGTCCCTTGGGAATCAAAATTTTCACTCGCAAATGGAGCAACTCCTTTTTTGTAATATAGTGTCCCACCTAGATTGTTGCTTCCAGACGGGCTATCTTCGTATAAAACGTAAACATTTGTTCCGTCTGTTGCAATGGCCAGAGAGATTCCTTTGCTCTCGCTAATTTGGAATGGTGTACTCCATGACTCGCCATCATAGTGAGCATAAAAAGCATTGTCTGGTGGATTGCTGCTAGGACTGGTAGGAAAATAGGCAAGATGAACTATCCCATTGTTATCACCAACAGCTGTATATGCTACTGTGTTGACACCGGATGATACGATTACTGTTTCTTCATTCCACTCACCAAAATCATCTGAATCACTCCTGTCTCTCCAGAGCAATTGTCCGCCGTTATCCTGACTTGTATACACAACACCCAGGCTACTGCCGAACCTAACTATGCTGGGTATGAAATAGGCATCAGAGCTGCCAGTTCCGGAAAGTCCGCTGCCTGATTGCGTCCAGTTGGCAGTTGATGTAGGCGTAAGTCCGTTTGAATAATAAGCTACAACTCGATATGAGGACGTCGAATTTTCAAAATATCTTGCAACAATCCAAATTCTGTTATTTCCCTCGATTTCAATATCCGACCAACCATAACCAGATACGGTATTTTGCCCATCTAAGACTATGTGCGATGATCCAAGCGTCCAACTTGATCCGACACCCTTGGCCAACTTTTTGTAGGTGACATCTGTCTGGTTTCCCGCTCCAGGACTTACCCTAGAGACCACAAGGTGAATATTATCAGAGGAGTCAACAACTGCAGACACTACGTCATTGCCATTGGATGCAATTTGTGTACCACAGCTCCATGTTTCTCCGTCGTCAAGTGAATACAACCAAACTAGGTTATTGGTTGTTCCGGTGTCGCAATTGATCGACACGGATCCTACATGAATGAAAGCATGCAAAGTGCCATCTGATGTTGACACCAAGCGTTTATTTGTCGCTAATCCTGCTGCCCGCACCTGTTGCGAACTAGTAACGGTTGTGGGTAGATCGTCTGCAGTCAGAGCAAGTACTTGACTGGCTGTATACATTAACCCAATCCAAGCAAACAAACCAATTAGGAGGCATGACAAGATTTTTGCAACAGAAATCTGTTCCCGTTTTATCAAGCGTGAATGTAAGCCAACCATTTGTTTTCTCATCTCTCCTGCAGCCAAATGCAAGAAAATCAGGTGAAAATTTTTCTCACTTTATTCATGCTAAAGGAATAATAATGAGATGTAAAGAGTTTTTTTTCAAAATTCTAGCCTGGTGGCGTGCAAATCTTAACAAATTTGTGTGATATCGGTCATAAAATGGGAAAGGTAGAGGAATTTTTGGTATTTTGCCAAAAAACAAAGCTATTTTTAGTATAGATTGTGAGCCAGCTGGGACTCGAACCCAGGACACCCTGCTTAAGAGGCAGGTGCTCTAACCGACTGAGCTACTGGCCCGTATTAAGTTAACCGAATTGTCGCCTGGGATTTTACCATAATCTTAGCTCCCACGGCAGTTGTGTTTGTGTGTGCGCCCGGAGGGAATCGAACCCCCATAACTTGTTCCGAAGACAAGTGCCTTATCCTTTAGACCACGGGCGCTATATATATGTTAATTTTCAGCGGTAGTTTGGCTTCTCACCAGAGAGGTATATTTTACCGCAAACCTGCAGTGGAGTATAGCTTGCACTAATAACCGAAGCGCTCTTCGCCATGACAATCCATTTACCAGTGCTATAATGTATGAGTAATTATGACAACTAATTACTATCCTCTCATAGAAAAAATTCTCCGCTCATTCAACCTCCGCAAAAACCTCTCTAAAAAGGAATCACTAATAGCCGCCGAAAGCTCATTTGTCACACCTTTCATTACAGTCGCCCGCGAACCCGGCAGCGGCGGTGCTCCTATCGCCAGACGGGTCGCGGAATTGCTTAATTTTGAATATGTTGACGAACAACTTGTTGATGAAATTGCCAAATCCACCAAAAAACGCAAATCAATCATCTCGGCTGTCGACGAAAAAGCCCGCACTCAAGTCCAGGACCTTGTCCACGCCGTTCTTAACAAGGAATATGTCGAGGATACCAAGTATGTCACCGAGCTCGTCCGTCTTATTCTGGTCTACGCCCACAAAGGCCGGACAGTGATTCTGGGTAGGGGAGGGAACTTTATCACTCCTTTTGCCAAAGGCCTGCATGTCAACATTGTCGCACCCTATGAAATCCGAGTGCAGCGGGCAATTGACTTCGAAGGCCACAGCCGGGAAAAAGCCAAGCAGGTTATCGCCGAAGTCGAAAGAGAACGGGAGGAATTCATCCGCCAGTACTTTAACAGCAGTACCAGAAAGCGATCTGTATATGACATCACCATTAACACCGCCTACTTCCGGGTTGAAGAAGCATCCCGCGTGATCATTGCAGCGCTGAAGCAAAAATTTTCCCGATCCTTCCCTAAACTTGGGATACGCATCTAAGTGATGTATAATTTGCAGTCATAACAATTATCAATAAACCGAGCCGAAGTGGCGGAATGGTAGACGCGCACGCTTCAGGAGCGTGTGGGGGCAACCCCGTGGAGGTTCAACTCCTCTCTTCGGCACATGCAGATGCAGCGCTTTCAAAAAACTGCCCCGTTGCTCCTTGCTTTTTGTTTCCTGTCTTTTGTGGTTTTGTCTTGGTGGCTTTTGTTCCGCGATGAAAGGGCGTTGGCTGGCATCGGCAGTTTTTATCCGGAATGGGGAAGTCGGTTAGTGGAAATAAGAGAATGGCTTCTGGCTCGGAGCCTGAATGTTTTGCCGACCTTGATTTTCGGATTGACGGGAATTTTGGCCTTTGCCGCTTACTGGTTTTCATTGCATGTCAACATTTCCCAGCGTACCAGTATTATCTTTGCTGTCGCTTTTCCGCTGATTGTCTTTTTTTCTTATCCAATTTTGTCTACAGACATTTTTTCCTACATCTATTCGGATAGAGTGCTGGTTGAATACGGGCAAAATCCATGGTTGGTAAAGCCTGGGGTATTTCCTGATGATCCATTTGGCTTGCTTGCCGACTGGACTGAGCAAACTAAGGTCTATGGATTGGTGAACCAAATTATTTATCTTCCGGCAGCTGTACTAGGTGGAGGGAAGTTATTGCCAACTGTCGTGACGTATAAGCTAGTAGCATTGATCTATTTGCTATTAACTCTGGCTATTGTAATTGGGTTAGTGCGTGATCAAGAGGAAGTAAAACAAGCTAACATCATCCGCGCCCTCTTTTGGAATCCATTGCTGGTGTTGGAGTTTGCTGGGGCGGGTCACAATGATATCGCCATGGCCTTTTTCCTGCTCTTGAGCCTGGCTGCCTGGCAAAAAAATGTGATGTGGCTGGCGGGAATTATCTTGGCACTCTCTGTGCAGGTGAAACTAATCCCGCTGCTGATTTTTGGATTTTTTGCATTGAGCTTGCTCCAGAAAAAGCAAATAAGACCACTCTTGGATTTTGGCCTGGGCTTTGCAGCCACCAATGCGCTGGCCTTCCTGATCATAGGCATCAGTCCGCTGGAGTTTCTGTCTAGAGTTTTTTACAACACCACCGTTTACTGGCAGTCGCTGCCGGGATTGGTGAGTAGATTTATACCTGAGTTAGGCTTGCCATTTTCACTTATTTTTATTGGCGTGATTGCAATATTGGCGGCGTTGCAGTTCAAGAAAAATTGGTCGCCCATCATTACTTCTGCACTTGCCCTGAGCATTTATCTAGTTTTCTTCAACGCCGCCAACTGGAATTGGTATATCCTCTGGCCGTTTGTGCTGATCATGTTTGCCGAAGGAGCAGGGAAATTGAAAAACTATCTGCTGCTGGCCACCTTCACCGATTTACTTGCTTACCCGCTGCTGTGGCTGTCACACCGCTTTGGGTACGGGCACCCGGGGTGGGAGGTGGCAATTTACACGATAATCTTTTGGATCCCGCTAGTGTTGATTAAGTTTAAACTTCCGCAAAAACTCAACCCGACACCTTTACTGGATTAGGGTTCTCGAGTATACTATCCCACATTAATTAACAAATGTGCCCAGGTGGTGAAACTGGTATACACGCAGTCTTGAGGAGGCTGTGCCGCAAGGCGTGGAGGTTCAAGTCCTCTCCTGGGCACACGATAATTAAACATATTGAACTAAGGAGATAGACATGACAAACCGTGTTGATAGAGAGCCTCATCCTAGACGTGATAAATTAAACAGTGTTACAGAGGACCCCTGTACACACCAATATAAAGTAGTTGTTGCTCGCACAAACAGAAGTGGCGCTCGTCTCCCTGATGTTTGTTTAGAAGTGACTCCGCAAGAAGCTGAATCATTAAGACCGGGAACAATATTCTCAGAACTTCCTCCTAATATCCAGCAAAGAATAATAAATGGAGAAGAGGAATTACCTAGGGGCTGTCTCCCTGGAATTCTAAGTTTTTTTCGGGTCGTTAAATAACCAAAAACAAGAACTACTTTGGCCGCTTAGCTCAGTTGGTTAGAGCGTCCGGTTTACATCCGGGAAGTCGGGGGTTCGAGTCCCTCAGCGGCCACAAAGGGAACAGGGCGCCTGGCTTTCAACCAGGTGTAAAAGAAATCGACCGAATCTATTATAATGATAGAGACGTGAAAGGATTGGAAAAATTCAGTTCGCAAGGTACGATTAAAGCCTGATCGTTATATATGCCAAGCTAGCCAAGGTGGTCACGGCGCATGTCTGAAAAACATGAGATTGAGGTTCGACTCCTCAGCTTGGCACCATCCCCGGTGCCCTTTCCAGCTACAACCCAGGCCACTGCCTGATGGCAGCCTGATAGGCCTTTTTGTCCGTAACATCGGACCAAAATCCCTGAAAAAGAAAAGCACTCAGCTGTCCTTCGACAGCCAAGTCCGGCAATACTTCTGCTTCCATACTGAAAGATTTACTTTTTGGAAAACGCTTCAACAATTCTGGTTTCACCACATAGATACCGGTATTAACGATGCTAATACCGCCAACCTCGCCACGTTCCATAAATCGGACAATTTTATTTCCTTGTAGAAAAGCTTGGCCATAGTTTTTTTCGCTGATCCGCGGCTTAACGCTCAATGTCACTAGGGTATCCTCCCGCAGATGAAAAGAAAATAGATCGCTGAGGTTGATATCCGTGAGCACGTCGCCATGCACCACTAAAAATGGGTTGCCCCGCAACAATGACTCGGCTCTTTTGAGAACACCGGCGGTGCCAAGTGGTTTTTTCTCAGCCAGATAACGAATCTCGATCCCGAACTTATCCCCTGTACCGAAAATCTCCTTAACCTCCCGCTCAGCTTGACCTGCCGCTATCAAAACTTCCCTGATGCCATGATGTCGGAGATTTTCCAAAGTCACCGCCAACAACGGCCGTCCGGCGATATTCTGCAGTCCCGCAATATTTTTCTTGGCTTCTGGACCGCCAGCCAAAATTACTGCCGTAGTTATACTTGGCTGCAACCCAGTCCTCACCAACAGCTCTATGGCATGGGATCGGTTACGGATGGTTTTGCCATCCACCTGATTATCAACTTGATGAAGTAGATCGGTGGGCAGGGTGATAGTGAGTCTAGATTTTTGCCGCATTTCATACATTATCATACACTACGCGGCGAGAGAGATTTTTCTTGACAATACTAATGAGCTTGGCTGATGGCAGCTGTTCCGGATCCGTAAACTTTTTCCAACGCCAGCCGCAGCGCCCGATATTGAACGGTTGGATTGTTGTTCTCATCCAGAAAACTAAAACCCGCAAATGGACCCGGCGCACCTTTAAGTATAAATGGTGTCACTGCAACTACGTCAGGATGAGACCAGACCCTGGCTAAGGCATAGCTGTAATATGCAGGCAGGAAATACTGGAGGTGCCGTGTTTGCTCCCAGCCGGTTTCAGTAATAAAAACCTTGAAATTTTTTCCGGTTTTATCTTTGAGATAGGCTAGCTCATATTCAAAACCATTGAGAGCATTTTTAGCCTTGCGGTTTGGCGCCGCGGCAAATCCTGGATTGGGGTAGGAGTGCGAGTTCCAGGCATCTGCATAAGAAAAGATTTCATTGTCAAACTTATGCATCCGGTTCAGGAAAGCAAAAGCCTCCATAGTATTTGCGCCATTCGGAGCTGCCAAGTCCATAGCAGCCGGCAACACCACAAAGTTTTCATCAGTGGTTTTCGCCCAACTGCTGGCAAAACGGAAGAGTCGGGCATAGCCCTCTGGATCCAGCTTGCCTCCCCATTCTTTGGCGTGATTAACCTCGTTGAGAATAACAATATACTTGTCTTCAGTCGGCCATTTTAATTTGGCTAAGACATTGATTTGTTTAACAATGTCATGTCGGGTTGGTTCTTCCCAATAATCTTCTTTGGCGGTAGTAGCCAAGCGCATGATTGGAATCAGCTTTTCCTCGCGGGCTTGGTTTAAAAACCGCTGCCAGTGCTCAGGACGGTTGGAGTCTCCCACCGTAAAGGGGATGGTTACATAATGCCATTCATCCTGATGATCCTCGAGCGCCACTAAATCCTTGGCTTCATCGGTTTCATCAGCATGAAGAATATGAACACCTATCTTGCTTACTTGGCGGGCTTGAACCGGGAAGGGCAGAAACATGGCTGCCAACAGAAAAAATAGCAGCGGCAACATTTTCATAGTTCTAATATTATAGGATAACATACTTGCAGCCTTTTGTCGAGTATGCCAACTTGGATTCCAGGTTTGCAGCAGCCTTTTGCTATACTCTAATGTACAATCGATAAGCTGCAAGGAATGTAACAAATCTGTAAGGGTTATGAAAGCGGTATTACTGGCTCTATCTTGGATCATCTTGTCCTCAGGCGTCATCATGACCAGCATTGCAGGCATTGCTTTTGTCGGCTTTCCCAATGCTGAGGATGGTGAAAATGCAATCCAGCAGGAAGTGGTCAGCGGGTCATCACTGGAGCCAGTACGTATTGATAACGAAGGCGCGGGTTTGGCAGCAGTTATGGAGGCAGGAGACGCCCGGGCACAAATTGTGGCCAATTTCTTGGAGAGGCATGGTTCACCGCTGCAACCATATGACTACTACGGAGAATTCTTGGTGGGCTTGGCAGATAAATACGGCCTCGATTTCCGTTTTCTGCCGGCTATCATGATGGAGGAGAGCAACCTTTGCCGGGTGACGCCAACCACGGCAGATGGCAGAGAGTCTTACAACTGCCTGGGTCTGGGGGTACACGCCCGCGGCGTTTGGGGGTTTAATTCATACGAGGAAAATCTCGAAGCAGCAGCAAATATTTTGAAGAAAAATTACATTGATCAAGGCAGAAAAACCACCCGCCAGGTGGCAGAAAAATATACTGCCAGCGTCGACAAGTGGACTAATTCTGTAAACCAGTGGATGGCAGAAATGCGCTACGATGACCGCTCGCTGGGTATCAAGAAAAAGACCAATGCCAATGTTGTCGAGTTTGCAACCGAGAGCGGGGAGTTGCAGATTTCACCAATCGCGCAGTAGGCAATTTCTTGCCGTTGACTCTTATTTAGATAGTGTATAATGATATGTTTTGTCACACTATTGACAATTTCCTTATAGTGTTATATATTTAGTGTACCTCTGAAGGTTCGACCTCACCGGGACGTACGTTCAGAGACAAAAGCCCCGGCTTCGGCCGGGGTTTTTTGTGTCTGGTGCCACGGGTGGGAGTTGAACCCACACAGCTTGCGCTACACGATTCTAAGTCGTGCTTGTCTACCAATTCCAACACCGTGGCTCGGTCAGGCGTATTGTACCCCGAAGACGGTTAAGACTCAATTTGGCGGCTGACTCTAGCATGAGCCAACATCATCATTTAGGATACTTATATGCAGCATGCTATTCCTGGCAATTCGGTTGAGCCCACCGGTGCGCCGCCACCGATATCAGAAACTCAGTCATCACCAGGAGAACTTCAAGTTCCTTTTTCTCATAAATTCCGCTTTTATTGGGGCAAAATTGCCTTATTGCTGTTGATTTTTCACAGTGCATTCGGACTTTTTGAGTCGATAAAATTCCTACTGGTTGAGTACCCAGAGCTTGAAAGATTGCTGGAAACCCACCAGTTGTCATCGCACCAATTAGTGAATGTGGTATTTACAGCCTTGGTGCTCTTCATCGCAACAACTATTAATATTTTGACCGCCTTAAGGTTGCGAGGCTCCAGAGAAGCAGTCGCCCGGAATATTGATCTCCTGATTGCCACAGCTATCGTCACGGGGACTTTTCTGCTGCACTGGTATCTGAGTGCGGTGCTTTATATTCTGCCGCAAAGATAGAGCGCCACACACTTTTTGCAAACTAACAGTAGTACAATAGCCCTAATGCCGACAAACTACATCCATAAGGTGCATCCGCGCGCTCGCCGGCTGACCATGAGGGTTAATGACGAAGGTCAAGTGGTGATAACAACGCCGCGCTATACACCGCTGCGGGTCATCGAGAGGTTTGTCAGCGAACATCAGCACTGGATTACTGCCCAAAAACAATTGGTCGCTTCCAAACCTTCCCCAGAAACCCGGACGGAGGTGATGATTTTTGGCAAAACATACCAAAAACAAATCAAGTTTTCCCGCCAGCATCAAGTCGGTATCCGGATCAGCCAGGACTCTCTCATTCTCAATCCTGCGGATTCGCAAACCACCAAGTGGGGTGAAAAAGAAAAACGGCAGCTGCACCGTTTTCTCAAGCACACAGCCGAGCATTACATCAGTCCCCGCGCTAATCAGCTGGGAAAACTGATGGACATCAATTTTAACAGTATTACCTTGCGTGAACAGAAAACCCGCTGGGGCAGCTGCAGCAGTAAAGGCAATCTAAACTTTAATTGGCGGTTGGTTCACTATAGACCCGAGATAATTGATTATGTGATAATCCATGAGCTGGCGCACCGGACACATATGAACCATTCCGCCAAATTTTGGCAACTGGTGGAAAAATATGATCCGGAATACCGCAAACACCGCGGCTTCCTTAAGCGCCATGGTATGGCAGTGGGATAAATGGAGCAGGCCAGAATGCTAATTTTGCACGGAGAAAATATTGTTCAATCCAGGAACCGACTAAAACAAGTCATTGATGCTGCTCGGGAACAGAACAAAACAGTAGAAAGAGCCGTTTCCAAGAATTTGACCGAGGCTGAGTTGGAAGAGTTGCTGGTCGGCAACGACCTCTTTGGGACAGAAAAACTCATCATTATTGAAGAACTACACTCATTGCCAACCTCCAACCGGAAAAAGGCGTTAATCTCCATGCTGGCTAACAGTGTCGATCAAGACATAGTTCTCTGGGAAAAACGGGCCTTGACTGCAACTATGCTGAATAAATTTCCCGGCGCCCGCGCCGAGGAGTTCAAAACCAGCAGCAGCCTTTTTAAATGGCTGGATTTGCTCGGCACTGACAACACCCAACAAAAGCTTAAATACCTGCAGGAAGCGATAAGCAGCGACGGCGAGTATTTCTGCTTCCTAATGCTCCTCAGACAAATCCGCATGCTGATTCAAGCCAAGGATAGCGGCAAGGTTGCGGGGGCCCCTTTTGTCGTTAACAAAGTCAAAGCCCAAGCCCGCAATTTCAGCCTGGAGCAGTTGCTACAAATCCACCAGCGGCTTTACACTATAGATGCCCGGCAAAAAACCTCCCGCTCTCCCTTGACACTGTTTCAAGAACTTGACCTGATTACTCTGGCATTGTAAGGTAAAGGAGTTCATACTTTTTCATACAACTAAAAAAGGAGCAAGATGGACATCAACCCCGGCATCTTTAAGGCATACGACATTCGAGGGATTTGGAACAAAGAGCTTTTTCCTGAAACAGCCTATCTGATTGGGTTGGGGATGGGCACTTATTATAAAAGGAATCAAGTTTCTACAGTCTATGTCAGCCGGGACAATCGGGTCAGCGGCCAAGAAATCAGTGAAAATCTGATTAAAGGGATAAGAGAAACCGGCACCAACGTGGTTTACTTGGGTGTCATCACCACGCCCATGAACTACTCCAGCTGGTATCTGCGGGAGGCCCAAGGCAGCGTCAGCATTACCGCTTCCCACAATCCGCCAGAATACAATGGTTTTAAAGCCGCGCTCAAGAAGGTTCATTTTTCCAGCGATGATTATCAGCATATCAAGGATTTAGTCCTCAATCAGGATTTTGAAAAAAGCACTGAACTCGGCGCTTATAGCGAAGATGACCTTTGGCCGGACTACTTGGCACGGGTCACCCAGGACATCAAGTTGAACAGACCCGTTAAGGTTGTTTTGGATTGCGGCAACGGCACCTGCAGCGACACTACCGAAGTAGTGTTGCAAAAAATCGGCTGCGAGGTGATTCAGCTTTTCTGCGAACACGATGGTTCATTCCCGAATCATGCTCCATATCCGCAAAAAGAAGACTTGTACACGGTTTTGAAGGAAACAATTGCCAAAGAAAAAGCTGACATGGGCATTGCCATGGATGGAGATGGCGACCGTTTTGGTGTTTATGATGAGAAGGGCAAATTTATCGGCAACGACCTGATTGGCGCTCTGATCGGTACCGGCATCGCCAAAGCAAATCCCGGCATGACAGCTGTCTTCAATGTTTCTACTTCGCAAATGGCCGTGGACCAAATTGAAAATGCCGGCGGCAAAATGATTCTCTGGAAAACCGGCTATCCTTTCATCATTGAGAAAATGAAAGAAACCGGCGCTCTGATCGGCAACGAAATTGCCGGCCACTTCTTCCTGAAAGACAAGTACTACGGATTTGATGATGCTACCTACGCAGCCGCCAGATTTGTGGAGTTTTATTCCCAACAGGAAAAAACGGTGTCCGAGCTCGTCAGCAGCATGCCGCAATACGTGAGCACACCAGAGTTCCGGGTGCCTGCTCCTGATGAACCGGACAACAATAAGTTCACCATCATCGCTGACATTATCAAGAAATTTAAGGAAGAATACAAAGACGCGACTATTATGGACTTTGACGGGTTGCGAATTGCTTTCGCTGACAAAAGCTGGATTTTAATCAGAAATTCCAATACCGAACCGCTGATTACCGGCCGAGCAGAGGCAAAAACCCCGGAGCGGCTAGAAGAGCTCAAAGCCCTCCTTGTTGCCACCTTGAAAGAATATGGAGTCACTCTTGACTGGTCGAATCCGATTGCCAGTCACTAAAAATGTATTAATTACTGAAAGCCAAATGCCAACCCAATCCATCCTCGAATCGCGCCAAGAAATTGCCAAACTTGATAAGTCCAACATGCTAGGCTCGATCGAGGCGCTCGACAAACAAATTGAGCATGCCTGGGAGGACGTCAAACTAGTAGAGTTCCAGCCTGCTGGTCAGATTGCTAATGTAGTCGTTTCCGGCATGGGCGGTTCAGGCCTGGGCGCAGATGTCATTAAACATCTCTTTAAAGACTCGTTGTCCGTTCCATTTGAAATTGTCAACTCCTACACGCTGCCGGCCTATGTCAACAATAACACGCTGGTCTTATTAGCCAGCTACTCAGGAAATACTGAGGAGACTTTGTCTTGTGCTGAAGAAGCCCGTCGTAAAAACGCTCAGATCATGGTCTTAGCATCCGGCGGCAAATTAGCCGAGTTTGCCCGGCAGTACCGCTATCCGGCGTATATCATTGATCCCGTTCATAACCCCTCTGGGCAACCACGGATGGCAATTGGTTATGCAATTTTTGGCGCCATTGGCCTAATGAGCAAAGCCGGTGTGATCGAACTCAAAGATGAGGAAGTAAAGGAAGTGACTGCTACCATTAGGCAGGGAGTTGAAGCTAACACCGTTGAGGTACCTGCAGAGAGTAATCCGGCCAAGTCACTGGCCTTTACCATGCTCGACCGGCAACCAATCATTATCACTTCAGAATTTTTGCAGGGGGCTGCCCACGTGGCCACCAATCAGCATAATGAAAACGCCAAGATCCAA
This sequence comes from Patescibacteria group bacterium UBA1370, assembly GCA_002306315.1. Classification (GTDB taxonomy): domain Bacteria; phylum Patescibacteriota; class Microgenomatia; order UBA1400; family PJMF01; genus UBA1370. The sequence continues at coordinate 27,215 of DBRK01000003.1, forward strand.
ACAGATTATAAAATCGTACCTGAGATCAACCACCACATGATGGAGGGCTTGCGGTTTCCAAAATTAAGCAAAGACTCACAAGTTTTCATCTTTGTCCAATCACAATTATTCCGGCCGGAAAACAGCATCCGCATGAACTTAACCCAGCAAATTGTTGAAACGAGCGGCATTGACACCATGACTGTTTTGCTTCGCTCTCAGACCAAACTTAACCAAGTATTCGAAATGATCACCTTGTTTAGCTTTGCCGGCTTCTACATGGCCATGTTGGAAGGCATCGACCCCAGTCCGATTCCCATTGTTGACCAATTCAAAGACGAACTGGCAAAATATCGCCAAAAATCCGGGCTTAACTAAGCCCTAGCAGATGCACCAGTTAAGGATTTGCGGTATTATAAAAGGGCCATGCCCAGTAGTCTTATTTTTCTAACCGATTACGCAAAATCCCCGGTTGAGCACGTCGGTGACAGAGCCCGACAACTTGGCAGTTTGCATGAGGCCGGCATCCCAGTAGTCCGTTCTTTTTGCATAACCATCCCGATGCTGAGATCCATCTCAGAAGCAAATAATCTCAAATTAAAACTCACTCAGGTTCTCAAACGCAGCCCCTGCCGAACCAAAGAAGACCAGAGATGTTTCCAGCGGGAATTATCCAGGCTTTTCACCAGTTTAACCATCCCGCCAGCTATAGCCGCCGAACTTATCAGGGCATACCACCAATACCTGCAAGGCGGCCATGCTCACATTGTCCCGAGTTCACCGCCATCCAAAACCTATCCTTCAGGCCAAAGCAATGTTTACGGAGATGCCAATGTCATTGAGTCGATTTTGGAAGTCTGGGCAAATATTGTGGCAACTACGGTCCAACACGGCGGCTACAACTTGCCAATGCACACTCTGCTGCTGCAAAGCCCGATCCTGGTGGAATACGCGCCGGCAGCGGAAGCATCCGGCTTTGCCTATACCAAAAACCCGGCTACCGGATCAAAAACCGAGGTTGCCATTGCCGGCGCTTGGGGCGTTTATCATCCTAATCTGGAAAATTTGGATACCATCACCGTCGATATTCGCACCTGGAACGTCATCAACCGCCAACCTGCCACAAAAACTCAAGAATACGTGCGCGGCAATGAAACCCTCAAGCAACAATCGGTGGCGGCGGCTAAGCAGAAGCAGCTGGTGCTTTCTGACACTGAGGCAGTACAGTTGGCAAGGGTAGCATTCAAACTGAAGCAACAATCCCTCGATCAACAAAAAATCTACTGGCTGCTCTTTGGCCGGCAAATTTATGTCACCGGCGTCGAACCGGTTTTGGAATTCAGCAACGAACCCCACCCGGCAAGCCTCTTCCAGCCGGAAACCTCACCGACCCGACGCCGGCACACTACCAGGCTGCTGGTCTCGGCCGGCAACAGTGCCAAAGCCGCCGAACAAATTCAAGACGGTCTTGACGGCATCGGTGTGCTCAGGAGTGAGTACACCATTGCCAAAATGGGCATCCATCCTCAGCAGCTGGTCCGATCCAAAAAGCGTACAGAACTGAAAGCAGCCCTGACAGATACCATTCTCACTTACCAGCGAGCTTTAGGTGGCAAACTCATCCTTTACCGACTGCAAAACTTCACCAGTGCCGAACTGGGCATACTCCAATATGCCAGCAGTTATGAACCGCAGGAACCAAATCCGTATCTGGGTTACAGAGGTGCGCTCAAGGCTCTGACACAGCCGCAAGTATTTAACCTGGAACTAGAAGCTGTGGCGGAAGCAGTTAAAAAAGATGGTGGTCCGATTGGCTGCCTGCTGCCTTTTGTCAGGACACCGGCGGAATTGCGCGCCCTTTTGGTGGCTTTTGGCAGGACCGGTTTAATGGAGAAACATAATTTTGGAGTCTGGCTGCAACTTAATACTCCCGAAAATATTTTTAACCTCGATAAATATCCCACGGCGCAGCTTGACGGCTTCTCTATCAATATCACCAGCTTGCATGGTTTGATGCACGGCATCGATCCGGACAATATCGACCTGTGGCAACGCTACCCGCTGCAGATACCACTGCTGGCGGAAATGCTGGAAAAAACCATTCAGACAGTCAAAGAAAACTCTCAGAGCAATCCGGTGTTGAAGCCTCAACAAGTCTATATTCATCTTGAGCAATATCATCCGGACTTGGTGGCAGCTGCTGTCAAACTCGGCGTCGATGGGGTGACTGTTAAACCGCAGGCAGCAAACCTTGCCAGAGAATGTATCATGGATACAGAAGCACAGATGATAGGGGTAGGAAAGGCAAACGGGAAAAATTCTCTAGCCGGCGATTTTGCCACAGCCGCCAACTAACCAAAGCGGCATACTTGATATTAGGAAAGAATATTTATGGCAGCAATTCAAGGCATCTACGCACGAGAAATTCTTGATTCGCGGGGTATTCCCACCATTGAATGCACCCTGTGGATGGATAATGGCGGCATCGTCGTCACCAGCGTTCCCAGCGGCACCTCAGTCGGCAAATATGAGGCTTTAGAGTTGCGGGACAAGGACCCTAACCACATGAACGGCAAAGGCGTGCTCACCGCCGTCAACAACATCAATACCATTATCGCGCCCCAGCTGATTGGCCGTGACCCGGCCAACCAGGAAGAAATTGATAATTTGATGATCAGCCTAGACGGAACTCCGGAAAAATCCCGGCTGGGCGCCAATGCGATTTTGGGGGTCTCGCAGGCGGTGCTCAAGGCAGCGGCGCTGAGCGCTAACCAGCCGCTTTATTTTTACATTCAACAACGATATCAGCTTGTTCCCGACCTCTATATGCCCACTTGCATTTTCACCATCGCCAACGGAGGTGAGCATGGAGCAGACAACTTGGATATCCAGGAATTTCAAGTAGTGCCGGCCAGTCATATTGACTTCTTGGAGTCGCTGAATATCGGCGTTTTTATGTTCCATCAGTTTGAAGAGGTCCTGATATCTAAAGGCGCCATTCACTCAACCGGTATCGTTGGCGGTTTTACTCCCAACCTTTACAGCAATAGCGACCTCTTTGAGATCTTGGTGGAAACTGTCAAAACCAGCCCTTACACCTTTGCCCAGGATATTTTCTTTGGCGTCGACATTGCCGCTTCCACACTAATGGAAAACGGCAAGTACCGCTTAAAAGACCGTTCCGAACCTTACTCAAGCGAAGAACTTCTGGAATACTACCGCAAACTCCGGGATTTTTACCATGTCTTTTATATTGAAGATCCGTACGAAGAAGATGACCTCAAAGCCTGGCAAAATATCTCCGCTGAACTGGGGGAAACCACCAAAATTGTCGGCGACAGCCTACTAGTCACCAACCTTGAAAAAACCCGCAAGGCGATTGAGAACAAAACCTGCAACACTTTGTTAGTTAAACCCAACCAAACCGGCACCGTCACCGAAACCATCGAGGTCATCAAGCTCGCCCGCAGCGCCGGTTGGCAGATCGTCATGTCCCATCGCAGTGGTGAAACCAACGATGATTTCATTGCTGACTTAGCGGTCGGCACCGGGGCAGACTACACCAAATTCGGACCACCCAACCGCGGTGAGAGAGTAGCCAAGTACAACCGGTTGCTGCAAATTTACACCGAAATGCAGCAGCGCCAAGGAGAAACCACCAAAGAAAAAGTCCGAGGAATGAGTCATGATCTACCGGGTGCAAATGACCCATCCGCAAAATCTGCACCAACCACCGAACCCCCGCTAGCTGCTGAGCCAACTGCCGCCCAACCCCCACCAACCCCGGTCGCTGAATCCGCACCACCCGCCACCACAACACCAGACGTCCAATAAGAAAGCAACATATGGCAAAGAAGCTGCTGAAAAAATTTGCAAAAATAATCGGTCTGTCGCCTCAGGAGTCAAAAAAGGCTGCTAGTGCTGAGCCTGCCGCCAGCCCTACAGCTCCGGCCAGCCAACCGGGACAAATGCCCGGCACAGCACCAATCGACCCCAACAACATCCCCGAGCAACTCAGGCCAGAAGCCGACACCAAGAAACCCACAGAAAAAATTGAGGTGCCGGAATCAGCCGCTCAAACCCCGGCTGCCGCTCCACCAGCCGACACCAAGCCCGCCAAAGACAGCAAATCCGCCAAAGCACCGGCGGCCAACCACCTCAAACCGGTCATCACTAGCCAGCCGTTTAACGACACTTTCAGCCGCAAGCAATATAAAGGGCCAAAACCCGCGGTCCTGTTAATTCTGGACGGCTGGGGCATCGGGCCTGACAACGCCGGCAATGCCATCGTCAAGGCTAACACTCCCAACATGGATAAGTATTGGGTGTCGTTTCCGCATACTCAGTTGGCTGCCAGCGGCCAAGCTGTGGGTTTACCGCAGGGAGAGGATGGCAACACCGAAACCGGTCATCTCAATATCGGCGCCGGCCACATTGTCTATCAGGATCTGCCCCGGATCAATATGGCTATTGCCGACGGCAGCTTTGACAACAATGAGGCTTTACTAAACGCGATTAAACATGTCAAGAAAAATAAATCCACCTTGCACCTCATGGGCTTAATTGGTGCCGGCGGCGTGCACTCCAACATTGAACATCTTTATGCGCTGTTGCACTTAGTCAAACAACAGGAGCTCGAAAAAGTTTATATCCATGGTTTCACTGATGGCCGGGATTCACCGCCCACCTCGGGCATCAACTATGTCCAGCAAATTATGGACCGCTGCAACACGCTGGGTGTGGGCAAGCTGGCTAGTTTGATGGGCCGCTATTATGCCATGGACCGCGACAAACGCTGGGAAAGGATTGAAAAAGCTTATGACGCTCTGACCACAGGCACAGCCGACCAATGCGTCATTGACCCGATTGCAGCCTTGCAGGAGCAATATAACAACGGCGTCACCGATGAGTTCATTGAACCTATCATCATTTGCGACACGAACGGCGGCAAACGGGTGATTGCCGACAATCACGCGGTGATTTTCTTTAACTACCGGATAGACCGCCCCCGCGAGCTCACCCGCGCCTTCGTCATGCCCGACTTCGAAAAAGGTATTTCCGGCTTGGGTTTTGACCCTTACACCGAGAAATATGAAAAAACTAACATTCAAGAAAAGGAGCATATCGCCACCTTTAAACGCAAAGTGGTGCTGAAGAATCTTTACTTCACCACCATGACCCGCTACGAAGAAAACCTGCCGATCGATGTAGCCTTCCCGCCCCAAAACGTCAAGAAACCTCTCGGCCGGGTATTGGCAGAAAACGGTCTCCGGCAGCTGCGGATGACAGAAACTGAAAAAGAACGCTTCGTCACCTATTACATGAACGGCCAGGTCGATACCATTTATCCAGGTGAAGACCGGGTAATTATGCCTTCCAAAGGTGTAAAATCCTACGACGAAGCTCCGGAAATGAGTTCCAGAGAAATCGCCGAAGAAATGATTGCCCGCATCAAGACCGATGAGTATGACGTTATCATTGCCAACCTCTGCAACGGAGATATGGTCGGCCATACCGGCAATCTCAAGGCTACAATTGAGGCCGTGGAAATCCTGGATGAAGTCATCGGTCAGATTGTCAACGAAGTCTATGCCAAGGGTGGGCTAGTGGTGATTACTGCCGATCATGGCAACGCTGAGGAAATGATCAACAATCAAACCGGCGAAGTCGACACCGAGCACTCAATTTATCCCGTTCCGCTGCTGATCATTGGACCACAATTTGCCAATAATCCGGTCATGCTGCCATCCGGCATCCTAGCTGACGTCGCCCCAACCATGCTTGACATCATGGGCATCAAGAAACCGGACACTATGACCGGCCGGGCTCTGGCCAAGAACGTCAAGCGTACAGCTTAATGGGGTGGCGCAAGCTGCTGCCTTGCTCCATCTAGCTAACATTTGTCCCAAAAGCTACGGGTTTTGCTGCATTAACTGATGCAGGCTATTTTTCTACCTTTTTTGTTATAGTTCATATCAGTAAGTTGTAGTTGTCGATTTGGGGAAGCTTAGGTTATGCTATTTTTACTTCGGATATGTTTTGCCCGAAACCATTAAATTAGTAACAAACAGTATCAGCTACTTTCAAGGAGGCACATGGTAGTCACTCTTTACAAACGCCAGCGGCAGATTGTCGATTTCTTAGCCCAATACATACAGAAAAACGGCTATGCGCCAACCCTGCAGGAAATCGCCGACGCTATCAATGTCTCATCATTGGCCACAGTTCATGAACATTTGCAAGCGCTGGAACGTAAGCGGGTCATTCGCAAGCACGAGGGTGCGGTTCGGGGCATTGAACTGCTGGATAGGACTTTCCTAAAAACCGATGACAGCATCGACTTGCCGCTCATGGGCTATATCGCCGCCGGCTCACCGATTGAACCCCATTCCGACCCCAATGCCACCTTCAAAGTCTCGCCGGAAATGATCAGCGGCAAGCGGCGCTCGTACGTTCTGCAAGTCAAAGGCCAGTCAATGATTGAGGATCATATTCAGGACGGCGACTATGTGGTGGTTGAGGAAACCCACGAGGTCAATAACGGCGATATTGTGGTGGCTCTGTTAGATAATGGGCTAGCAACGCTGAAACGTTATTTCAAAGAGATGACCCGGGTTCGTTTGGAACCAGCCAACGCTACCATGAGCCCGATCTATGCTACCAATGTGCAAATCCAGGGCAGAGTAGTCGGATTGATTCGCAAATTCCAATATTGATAATTGAGAGATCAGAAAAATAACCCCGCTGAAAATTAGCAGTCGACGCACACGACTGCTAATTTTTTGTTTCAGAGGAAAAGCGCGCTGCAGCAATCAATTTTATGGTGGGTTAATGATAGGTTTTGTGGTATTTTGATTACTTATGATTATGTCTAATGCAAGCGAGCAAGAGGCTATTTGGCATTTTTTTTCACAAATTCGCGCTCATGATACTCAACCGAGTTGTTAATATAGCAGCGCAGCACATACAAATAATCCGATAGCCTGTTCATATACTGTAGAACCAGCGGCCGCACCTGATTATCCTTTTTCAGCTGAGACTGAGCAACAATCACCCGCTCCGCCCGCCGGCAGACTGTGCGGGCTACATCCAGCATGCCGCCAAGTTCTGTCCCGCCCGGCAATAAGAACCGGTGGTGCCAGCCGTCAGCCATACTGTTTTGCAGGGCTGTCGATTTTTCTTCCAGCATTTTCAGTTGGGCTGCTGTCAGCTTCACTTGCTTGGCATCCGCCAACTCCGCGCCCACATAAAACAAGGTGTCTTGGACAGACAAGATAAATTCCCGATGCTCAGCAAACTCTGGCTGCAGTTTGGCTGCAATCAATCCCAACCAAGAGTTAAGCTCGTCAATAGTACCAATAACTTCAAAGATCGGACTGCTTTTTGGCAAACGTCGGCCGGAGGCCAGTGAAGTCATACCCTCATCTCCTGTTTTGGTGGAGACGGAGAGTGGCGGAGATTTTGTTTCTGGCATATTCCGATTATAGTTTATCTTCTGGAGTTTTGATAAGATACGGCCACTTCCAAACATGCCAACAGCAAATTTTTCCCAGATTCTTGATTACCTCCAAGACAAAATTCCCGCTCGGGGCAAAGAAAAATTTCCCGGCGAAAGGGGAATACAGCGAATGCGGGAGTTTTTGGAGAGGTTAGGCAACCCGCACATAGATTATCCCAGCATTCATATCACCGGCACTTCCGGCAAAGGCTCGACGGCGCAATTTTGCGCTAGGATTTTACAGGCGGCGGGATTACATACCGGCTTGCATGTTTCACCGCACTTAGAGAATCTGCGGGAGCGGATAGTGGTTGATGGGGAAATGATCCCGGAAGCGGATTTTACTAAGCTGGTTGAACAAATGAAGCCGGTTATTGAAGGCATGAAAGTGACTGAATTAAGCAGCCCGAGCTATTTTGAGATTTTAGTGGCAGCCGCTTTTAGTTATTTCAGCCAGCAAAAAGTTGATGCGGCAGTGGTAGAGGCTGGTTTGGGCGGGCGGTTTGACGGTACCAATGTCCTTAGTTCCTCGGTCAGCGTCATTACCAACGTAGGCTTGGACCACACTCAGGTGCTAGGCAATACCAAAGAAGAGATTCTAACGGATAAGATGCAAATTATTAAGGCCGGCAATACCACGGCTGTGACCGGCTTGACCGACGGCGGTTTGTTGGAGATTCTGCGCCGACATTGTCTCGAAAAAGAGGTGCGGCTGTTGGAGTTAGGCCGCGACTTTGGAGTGGAGCAAGTCAGAGTCAGCAATGGGGCAGTATATTTTGATTTTTGGAGCAATGAGCTGCGGATTAAGGAGATTAAGCTGCCGACACCGGCAGATTATCAGGCTGAAAATGCGGCAGTGGCGCTGGCTGCGGGGTGGGAATTGTTGAAGGCGCAGAATAAATCTCCCTCAGAAACACAAATTCGTTCAGCCTTTGACAACGCCAGTTTTCCGGGACGGTTTGAAATTATTAATCAAGATCCGCTGCTGATTCTTGATGGGGCTCATAATCCGGACAAAATGGCGGCGCTGGTAAAATCACTTCAGGCAGCTTATCCCGGCCAGAAATTTTCGGTTGTCTTTGGTTTGAAAAAAAATAAAGCAGCTTATAGCATTCTCAAAGCACTCGAGCCGGTAGTTATAGAGTTGTTGGTGACAGAGTTCCATCAAAGCATCGATCTAGGCTTAAACCTGCAATATCCTGCAAGCGAGTTATTAGAAGTAGCAGAAAAAACTTTGCAGGTCCCGATGCAGCTGATTCCAGACAGCCATCAGGCATATCTGACAGCTATAGAAAAAGCAAAAGCAACTGGCAGCAGCGTATTAGTTACTGGCTCACTCTACTTAGTGGGGGAGTTGAGGAGTATAATACCTGCGCATGAAATTTAGACTTCATTCCCGCTTTGCTCCAACGGGGGATCAACCACAAGCCATAGACCGGCTGACCGCCGGCCTGCAGCATGGCCAAGCCAACCAAACGCTCCTCGGTGTTACCGGGTCGGGCAAGACATTTACCATGGCCAATGTGATTGAACGGGTGCAAATGCCAACCCTGGTGATTGCCCATAACAAAACTTTGGCAGCCCAGTTGTACCAGGAGTTCCGCGATTTTTTCCCGAACAATGCGGTTAGCTACTTTGTTTCCTATTACGATTACTACCAACCGGAAGCTTACATTCCCACCACAGATACATATATCGAAAAAGAAGCCACCATCAATGATGAGATTGACAAGTTGCGGCTCAGCGCCACCACCAACCTCCTCACCCGGCCAGACACAATCGTGGTAGCCTCAGTGTCATGCATTTACAACTTGGGATCGCCGGTGGAATACGGGCGCTACATCCTGCGACTGGTTGAAGGAGAGATCATTTCCCGTGAGACTTTGCTGCTGCAGCTGGCAAACTTGCAGTATGACCGTTCGGATACCGAGTTCCGACGAGGCACTTACTGGCTCCGGGGCGACACCATTCAGCTTTGGCCGGCTTATGAAGACAAAGCCATCCGTATTGATACGTTGGATAACACGATTGAGTCGATCAAGTGGATTGACCCCATCACCGGCAGCACTACCTTACCCCCGCGTTCCGATTTGTCGCCGATGCCTGAGGATGGGCAGGGTGCAAGTCAAGTCGGGCGGGAATTTTTCATATATCCTGCCAAGCATTACATCATGGACCAAAAATCCCAACAGCAGGGCTTGGCGGAAATCCGCCGTGACCTGGAAATCCGCCTCAAGGAATTGCGGGCGCAGAACAAAATTGTTGAAGCTTACCGGCTCGAACAAAAGGTCAACTATGACCTGGAAATGATGCAGGAGTTTGGTTATGTAAACGGCATCGAAAATTATTCCCGCTATTTTGAAGACCGTAGACCGGGCGACCCGCCGTTTACGCTCCTGGATTACTTTAATGCTAATGCCAAAGAGTTCAGCGGCGGCAGGTTTCTGACAATTGTTGATGAGAGCCATATTACCCTGCCGCAGATTAAAGGCATGCACCACGGTGACCGCTCGCGTAAAGAAACGCTCATTGAGTATGGTTTTCGTTTACCGAGCGCACTGGATAACCGGCCGCTGAAGTTTGAAGAATTCATGGACCGGACCCAGTCACGGGTTTATGTGTCAGCAACGCCGGAAACACTGGAGTTATCCTTGTCGGGGGGCGAGGTCGTTGAGCAACTGATCCGTCCGACTGGTTTGGTCGATCCCAACATTGAGTTGCGGCCGATTGACGGCCAAATCGAAGACCTGGTAATAGAAATAATTGCCCGCAAACAACTTGGGCAACGGGTGTTGGTGACTACCTTGACTAAGAAAATGTCTGAGGCGCTGACCGCTTACCTCAATGACACCGAGAAGATTGACAAACTGGTGGCCAGCTACAAGGAAAAAGAGGCTGCAGGGCGGGCTGCTGCTGAGGTGACCGGTGGAGAGGATGTAACAATTTGGAGCGAGCCGCACCTGCCGGTGGAGAAGATGGGCACCAGCCGCATCCCTAAACAGTATTATCATCATCTTCAGAAATCGAGCGCGGCTAGTTTGGAGCCAGGCCAACTGGATTACCCCAAAGTTGCTTACCTGCATTCCGACATCGAGACTTTGGAGCGCTCGGATATTTTGGATGATTTGCGCCGCGGCGAGTACGACGTGGTTGTTGGCATTAATTTATTACGGGAGGGCTTAGACCTGCCCGAGGTTTCTTTAGTGGCAATACTCGACGCGGATAAGAGCGGTTTTTTGCGCTCGCGGACTTCGTTGATTCAGACGATGGGAAGGGCGGCGCGGCACGTGGAAGGCCACGCCATCCTTTATGCCGATTACATGACTCAGGGGATGCTTGAGGCTATCGAAGAGACGCTGCGCCGCCGCACTGCTCAAATTGCCTACAACCGCCAACACGATATCACCCCGCGCGGGATCAGCAAACCCATCCGCAAGCGGATGATCGAGAAAAAAGCAGATGCTGATGAAAGAGGCACTGACAAACGCGGCAACAGGGGCAAAAAATCTCCGAATTCGATAATTGTCCAACTGACCAAGAACGAGCAGATCGATCTTGCCAAAATTGACCCAAGCGCTCTGACTCCTTATGACCGGAAAAAACTTGCCGAACGTCTGCGCCGGCGGATGAATCAGGCAGCCAAGGATATGGATTTCGAGTTAGCAGCGATTTTGCGGGATACGATTAGGAATCTTGGCTAGTCGCAGACTGATTTTCTGATTGTCTGACATAAAGCCGGTAATGCGAACCCTCGTCTAGACGGCCTAGTATTTCGTAGAATACACCATTTACAAGAATACAATTTGCTCTCCCCAAACGAGTTGTTTCATTCTCCAACTCAACCAATGAATTTTTTGGTCCAGTAATCCTGAATTCAACCCCGCTGACCCGCTCCAACCTTACCGTATAAGGCCAAGTTTCTATTTGCACTTCTTCTTTCGTCATACTGAAAATCCAGTTATTGTATATAAGGTATTACTGGAACAGACCAATTTTTCCCTTTCACAACTTCAGACCCCGCGGCTACATACAACTTTCCCCCCTACAATATAGAGATTCCTGCCCTGGTTATCACGGTCATAAACCTTTAGTTGTGGTAGGTGTTCCAATGGTACCTCGATGCGCAATAGAGGCTTTCCTTCACTGCTTTCAGGGCTTCTGCCGCCACTTTCGACGACTATTCTGATGATATTAGACATTTTATTTTTCCTAAAAAATTTTTTCTACAGCAGTTGGGATTATAACAGGAGTAGCAAGGGAGATTATCAGAGGATCGACCCTCCCAAAAAAACTAATTTTGCGTTATAATAGCTCCTTGCTTTTTTCTGGAAATGGGGCGACTTTCGGTGAAGCAGACAGAATACTATGGCAAACAACAACTCCCACGGACCGGCAACAATCAAAATTGAGGGCGCGCGCGAACACAATCTCAAAGATATCACCGTGGAAATTCCCAAAAACAAGCTTGTTGTTTTTACTGGTCTCTCGGGGAGCGGCAAAAGCTCACTGGCATTTGACACTCTTTACGCAGAAGGGCAGCGCCGCTATGTCGAGAGCTTGAGTTCGTATGCCCGGCAGTTCTTGGGGATCATGCAGAAGCCGGATGTTGACCACATCGAGGGGTTGTCGCCAGCCATCTCCATTGACCAAAAAACAACCTCCCATAATCCCCGTTCTACAGTTGGTACCATCACCGAAATTTATGATTATCTGCGGCTGCTTTATGCCAGAATTGGCCATCCGCATTGTCCCCAGTGCGGCAAGGAAGTGGCCACCCAGACTGTTGATCAGATAATTAACCAGATTTTCGCCGAGATTGAGTTCCGTTTGGCCCAAACCGGCCAACCGGTGCGGGCAATGTTATTGGCTCCCGTTGTCCGTCAGCGGAAAGGTGAGTTTTCTCAATTGCTAAATAATCTAAAACAAAAGGGTTATCAGCGGGTGCGGATTGATGGCAACATTTATGATGCTGATGATGATTTAACTTTGATCAAGACTAACAAACATGATATTTCGGCAGTGATCGACCGGTTAGTGGTTTCAGGCAACCAACTTAAAAAGGAGAATGAGCTTAAATCGCTGCGCAGTCGGGTTACGCAGTCGATTGAAGAAGCATTACAGCTGGCAGACGGCTTGTCAGTGGTCAGCTTCATCGAAGATCCCAGCTTGAATTTTCCGGAAAAGCCAAAGGAATTCACTGATAAGTTGTTCAGCGAGAAACGCGCCTGCAGCGATTGCGGCATTTCGATCCCAGAAATTGAGCCCAGACTGTTTTCTTTTAACGCTCCGCAGGGTGCCTGTCCCACCTGCAATGGCTTGGGTTCATTGCTGAAAATTGACCGCAATAAAGTGGTGGCGCCTTCATTGACTTTGAGCGAGGGGGCAATCATTCCTTTTGCCCGAACCCTAGGTCAGGATACCTGGTGGTCGCGACTGGTCATCAAGGTTGTCGAAGAGGAAGGATATGATTTCCGCCGAACCGCATTTGGCGATATGAAACCGGAGACCCAAGAGTTGCTGCTGGCCGGATCTGACAAAATCTACCGGGTCACTGGCAACAACCGTCATGGCCGGCAAACCGTTATTCATGAAAAATTCGAGGGATTTATCACCAATCTGGAGCGGCGCTATGAGGAAACTGACTCAGATTACATCCGCAATGAAATAGAGCAGTTCATGCAACGCCAACAGTGTCCCAACTGCCAAGGCACCAGGCTTAAAGATGAAGCTCTTAGCGTCCATATCGATGGCAAAAATATTGCAGAAATCACCAAGCTCTCGCTGCAACAGTGCTACTCTTGGGCGCAAAAACTCTGGGATGACACCATTTTGTCAGAGAAGGAAAAACTCATCGGCGAATCAATTCTCAAGGAAATCATTTCCCGGTTAGAATTTTTAAATGCCGTTGGTTTGAACTACTTAAGTCTCAACCGAGAGGCGGCAACCCTGGCTGGAGGCGAAGCTCAGCGCATCCGCTTGGCTTCACAGATTGGCACAGGCTTGACCGGGGTTTTATACATACTCGACGAACCGACAATTGGTCTGCATCAGCGTGATAACCACCGGCTGATTGAAACTCTCAAAAACCTGCAGCACAAAGGTAATACCGTGGTTGTTGTTGAGCATGACCGCGACCTGATGCTAGCCTCCGACCACATCATTGATTTCGGGCCACTGGCTGGCAAGCAGGGTGGGGAAGTAGTGGCGGCTGGCACCCCGGATGAGGTGATGGCCAATCCCCAATCCCTCACCGGCAAGTACCTAGCCCGCAAAAAAGATGTAGCCATCAAAAAGAACAATGAGCGCCGGGTAGTTTCTGATGATGAGGAGTACCACCGGGAACGCTCCGGCTCGGCAATCCGTATATCCGGCGCCAGACACAACAATCTGAAAAATGTCGACGTTGAATTTCCGCTCAACAAACTAGTCTGTATTACCGGTATTTCTGGTTCCGGCAAATCAACTCTACTGCACGACACCCTCTACGCCCATTTAGCCATGCATTTAGATCGTTCAATTGATATGGTGCCCGGACCGGTCGACAGCATCACTGTGCCTGACGTTGTCCGCCGGGTCAGTCTAATTGATCAGAGCCCGATTGGGCGGACTCCGCGCTCTAATCCTGCCACCTACACCAAAATCTTTGACTATATCCGCAAAGCCTTTGCCAATACCCAAGACGCCCAGATCAGGGGTTATGGACCGGGAAGGTTTAGTTTTAATGTCAAGGGCGGCCGCTGTGAAGCCTGCCAAGGTGACGGCCAAATCAAAATTGAGATGCAATTTTTGCCGGATGTATACGTCACTTGTGATGTTTGTGAAGGCAAACGCTACAACGCGGAAACACTTGAGGTTCAGTACCGGGGTAAAAACATTTTCGAAGTCCTGAAGATGCCGGTTGATGAAGCGCTTGAGTTCTTCAAACATAATTCCACCATCAAAGCTAAACTGCAAACCTTGCAAGAAGTTGGCTTAGGCTATATTGAACTTGGTCAACCAGCTCCAACCCTGAGCGGCGGAGAAGCCCAGAGGGTAAAACTAGCCCGGGAGCTATCAACCCGGACCTACGATCACGTGGTTTATCTGCTGGACGAGCCAACAACAGGTTTACACTTTGAGGACATTCAGAAATTACTCCGGGTGCTGCACCAACTAGTCGAGCAGGGCAACACCGTGATCACCATCGAACATAATCTAGACGTCATCAAAAATTCCGACTGGGTCATTGACTTGGGGCCAGAGGGAGGCGATGGCGGTGGGGAGATCATTGCCACAGGCACCCCTCAAGACCTGGCGAGAAATGAAAGTTCCTTTACCGGCCAGTTCCTAAAACAGGAATTCGCAGACATGGCTAACAGTAAGTAAATTCCAAAACTCAGCAACTGTTACCACTTGTTGCTTTTCGGGTTACAATAGCCTTGTATGCGCTGGATACTATTAAGCTGGTTGTTTGGAGTTTTGTGCCTAATGCCTTGGCTGCACCACGCTCCTCGAGCCTTTGCCTCGGAGGAATTCGACACCAGCTTGACCACCACCTACACTGTGGACCAGACAGGGGTAACCAGAGTCAAACATGATTTCAGTATCACCAACTTGACTCCTACAACTTTCATCAAACAATACACACTCACCACCGCTTATTCCAACTTGACTAATTTCCGGATCACTGAGAACGGTGTTCAACTTGAGCCGACAATTACAGATGAAGGCAACCGGACTTTAATAAACATTTCTTTCCCAAGAGATATAGTTGGGGAAGGTAAAACTCGCAACTTCCAAGTCGAGTACACTAATCCTGAACTGGCAATGATTGGCGGCAAAGTGCTTGAAGTGCACATTCCTGAACTCAGTGATTCCAATCTTTATGACCGTCACACGGTGATTATCCAGACACCGCTTAGTTTCGGCGAGCCGGCGCGGTCTACACCAAAACCCTTTGAAACCAAATCAATTTTTGGAGCCTTTGAAACCAGATTTGACAACACAGACGGCTCAGCAATATCAGTGATGTATGGCTCCAAACAATACTACAACCTGGCTGTACGCTATAATCTGGAAAATTCCACTGCCAGCACGGCATTAACACAACTAGCTCTGCCTCCTGACACTTCTTTCCAGCGCCTTTACTATCACAGCCTCGACCCAGCGCCTGCCAATATGAAACGGGATGACGATGGCAATTGGATAGCCACCTACGAACTGCCTCCCAATAGCGTTACGCCTGTCCACCTGACGGCTCTAGCAGAGATCAGCCTAGACCCGCTCCCATACCCGGTGCCGGCTCCAAAAAACCAACATACCAATAAAGATGAGCACTGGGACACCGGCAACCGCCAAATTAGCAACCTAGCAAAAGAGTTAGCCACCCCGGAAAAAATTTATGATTTCCTCATTGGAACCCTAACTTATAACACCCGCGATACCTTTCCGGAAGAAAAACCCCGCCTCGGTGCGGTTCAAGCTCTATCTCGTCCCACCGAAGTCCTGAGTCAGGACTATACTGACTTGTTCATAGCCTTGAGCCGGGCTGCCGGCATTCCTGCCAGACGGGCAGTTGGTTATGCTTTCAGCCAAAATGAAGCCTTGCGACCCAACACCAGCGGCGGCAATAATCTTCATGCCTGGCCGGAGTATTATGACCAGAGCCGTGGCATCTGGGTGCCGATAGATCCGGCTTGGGGAGACACTACCGGGGGAGTGGATTATTTTCATCAATTCGACCTCAGGCACTTGACGCTGGCAATCAATGGGATCTCCAGCACCACTCCTTTCCCGGTGGGCACTTACCAATCCATCGAAAATGAAGAAAACAACCTGGAAATTAGTTTTGCTGAAGGCTTGCCGGAACCGACACCAAGCTTCGGCTTAATGGTCGAACCCATCCGAGTATTAGGCATGCGCTTGCCCGGGTTGCATAACCTGAAAATCACCAATCAGTCTGGACACGCGTGGTACGATATAGCCGTTGCCCTGACTCATGACTATCCAGGCGTGACTGTTAACAAAAGACAGAGCTTGCGTGTCCCGGTTTTATTGCCTTTTCAAACCGTCAGCGTGCCGCTCACCGCCCATACTAATGATTTATCAATTAAAAACAATGTCGAGGTAACAGCTGCTATGCTAAACAGCAGCGACAACTCAGAAATCTATGCCAAAGAAACCATCCAACTCTCAGCCGGACCAGCCGCGGCGGGTTACTTCCAAAACCCGCAAGTTCTCGTTGGCGTGGGTGTCGGTCTTGCCCTCCTTGCCATCATCGCCGGGAGTGTACTGGTTTTTAGACGCAAATAACACCGTCCTCTACGTCGGCAAAGCCAAAAATCTCCGCAACCGCGTCCGGTCATACACTCATTTTCTGCAATTGGCTGATCGCACCAAGCAGTTGGTAAAGGTTGCCACCAAAGTTAAGTTCACCGAACTTGGCAGCGACCTTGAAGCCATTCTCACTGAGGCAGAACTAATCCGCCGCTACCAACCTGCATACAACATCCTCCTCAAAGATGATAAAAGCCCACTCTATATTCATATTACGGATGAAAAATTCCCGCGGGTCTTGCGTATCCGCAAAAAAGAGCTTAATAATCAAAATCCCAAAGGCACTATTCTCGGCCCGTTCCCCAGCGCTTACCGGGTGAGGGAAGTGCTGCAAATTGTCAGGCGCATTTTCCCATGGTGCAATGAAGCCGGCGACCGGGTTTACAATCCCGACAGCCCGGTGCAGATGAAGCCCTGCTTTTTTTATCACATTGATCTCTGTCCAGGTGCCTGTTACGGCAAAATCTCACCAGAGTCGTACCGGGAAAACATTTATCAGTTGACACGATTTCTCAGGGGAAAAACCAAAGCCGTTACCTCTGATCTCAAAGCCCAAATGACGGCTGCTGTTGCAGCTGAGGATTTCGAAAATGCGGCCCGGCTCCGGGATATGCTCACCAGTATCGAGATTGTCACCAAACCCACGGCTATTCTCAAACCGGAACTAACCACACCCGCCCTGACCGCCCAACTGGAAAAAGACGGCCTGGTTTACCTTCAGGATATTCTGGCTGAATATATGAACGTGCCGCGCCGCTATCCGCTTGACCGGATTGAGGGCTATGATGTTAGCAACACCATGGGCACCAACCCCTCAGTAGCCATGGTGACTTTTACGGAGGGAAAACCCGACAAAGCCGAGTACCGGCTGTTTAATATCCGTTCCATCCACACTCCCAACGATTACCAGATGATGAAGGAAGCTCTGGCGCGCCGGCAAAACCACCCCGAGTGGGGATACCCAAACCTAGTGGTCATAGATGGCGGCAAAGGCCAAGTTAGAGCAGCCCTGTCTGTCTGGACTTGGGGGACACCTCTTATCGGTATCGCCAAAAATCCGGACCGGCTGATTATTCCCAAAATCAACTGGAATAGCCGCAAAAAAGATGAAAAACCAGATCTGAGAAAACCTGATTACCACGTTCTCAAACTCCTAGAGAATCATCCCGGATTGCAGCTGATCCAGCGCATCCGCAACGAGTCGCACCGTTTTTCCAAAAAGCAGCACACCCGCCGCCGCTTGAAGAGTATGTTTACTTGAGTTGCGACTAGACACTGCCACAGGTTATACTCTGAGTATGCTCAAAGCTGTACTGACTTCTCTGGCTACATTAGCAATTCTGGCATATATTTTGCCCACGGTTAATTTTTTCAGTTGGACAGCGTTGATTTTAGCTAGCATTATCTTGACTGTTGTTTATGGTGTCATTAAGCCAGTTCTTAAAATTCTTTTTCTACCAATCAATATTGTCACCCTAGGGTTGTTTTCCCTGGTGATTAATGCCTTTTTAATTTGGCTGGTAACTTTTCTGGTCCCGGGTTTTCAAATTGACAGCATGGTGCTGTTTGGCACCCCGATCGGCTGGTTCTGGACGCTGGTGGTCATCTCTTTCCTTATCAGTTTTATTCAAAACCTGCTTCGAAAATTGATTAATTAGTCTGTTGTATATCTGGGTTTCCATCTGGACAAAACGGAAATTTTATCTTATAATAATAAATATAATATCAATCTTAAGCTCCCAGAAGCCTTGCGCTATAATGAATTTATGAAAACAAGATTTTTGCATATCTTTTTTGTGGCTAGTTTATGGGCAACGGTGAGTTTGCTGAGTGTCGGTGGAATGTCGCCAGCGGCCGCTCAACCCGTGATTAATGAGGGTGTAATTGACTTGGAAGTCGCCACCGAGGACGCCACTGACGCCGCCACAGCTACCGATGAGGCAGAGCAGGCCACGGCTTCCGCTACCCTCGAACAAATAGTCCAGCAAAAACAAGATGCGGACATTACGGAAACAGCTGGCGAACAGCGCAGCAAGCTAGCCCGTTATTTAGATGAAAACCCGCCAGGACCGCTGAGTTGGCACAATTTCCTGCAGCATGCCATTTATGGCGCTGTTGCCAACGGTTTACCGGCTAATATCGTAGTGCTGATCATCCTCTTTCCAGTAATTACCTCGATTATTGCTGCCTCGAGGCACTTAATCGGCCTTAAAGGTTTTGGCATCTATGTACCGGCAGTGTTGTCCGTTGCCTTTGTATCTACAGGCATTGGTACTGGGATGATTATTTTCTTGACTGTTTTAACGGCGGCGTTGTTGTTTAGAAATTTAGTTAAAAGACTGAAGCTGCAGTATCTACCGCGGGCAGCCATGCTGCTCTGGGGAGTTTCGGTGGCGGTATTGCTGCTGATAGTTTTTGCAGCCAACACCGGCATTAGTGTTTTATTAACCCTGAATATCTTCCCGTTGCTGATTATTATGCTCATCTCAGAAAACTTTATCGAAACCCAACTGATGAGCAGCCAATCCCAGGCTGTGCGTTTGACCTTGGAAACTATCATCATTGCTATCATTTGTTCGCTGGTGATTAGCTCAGAAGACCTGCAGCGGATTGTCATCATCAATCCAGAGCTGACAATCTTGGCAGTAGCCGGCATTAATATCCTGGTGGGTAAATACTCGGGCTTGAGGCTGCTGGAATACCTGCGCTTTGGCCCGCTTCTGGAGAGGTAACAGCCATGCCATCCGCCAAAGACATCCTGGGCATGAATGCCAGAAACCAGTTGTTTGTATCTCTGAACCCGCCCTCGGCGCGGAGTTTTGCCACCTCTAAGTACGCTACCAAGCTGCTGCTGGATAGCAAGGATATTCCGGTGGCCAAAATTTTCGGCTTGCTGGCCACTAATGAGGATGTCAATGATTTCGACTGGCGCTCACTCAAGGAGAATTTTGTCATCAAGCCCACTAACGGCAGCGCCGGCAAGGGTATTGTAGCCTTCGAAAAGCTGCAGCGCGACGGCCGCTGGCGGGATGTTTTAGGCAATACATGGTCTCTTGATGATATCAAGCTGCACTGCTTTGACATTTTGGAAGGCCAATACAGTACTTGGGGCGCTCAACATAACGTTATTGTTGAAGAAAGGGTTATCACCCATCCAGAAATTGCCAAGTACACAGAGCAGGGTACGCCTGACCTGCGGGTGATTGTTTTCAACAGCGTGCCTATTATGGCCATGCTCAGGTTGCCAACCAGGGAGTCGGAAGGCCGAGCTAACCTGCACCAGGGCGCGATTGGGGTAGGCGTGGATATGGGCACTGGCACTACTACCAATGCCATCACCGGCAAAGGCCAACCAATCCAATTCCTGCCTGGCACTAACAAATCGCTGAGCGGCATTAAGATTCCGTATTGGAAAAGCTGCCTGATGACAGCCGTTAAAGCTGCAGAGGCTGCCCACCTGAAATATTCCGGCATCGATCTCTTTATCTCCGAAGACAAAGGACCGCTGGTGGTCGAGCTCAATGCCAACCCCGGCTTATCTATCCAAATCGCCAATGAGGCTGGGTTGCGTCGGCGCCTGGAGCGGGTAGCCGATCTCAAGGTGCTCAGTCCTGACCATGGGGTGAGAATCGGCCGGGCGCTTTTCGCTGAAAATTTTGTCGACCAAACTATTTCTCAAGAGGGACTGACTATTGTTAATCCCTCAGAAAAGATCATTGTTTTCAGCGATGCCAAGGAACGAATAGAAGTAGAAGCGCTCTTTCACACTGGCCGCTACCGGAGCGCCATCGCTTATAGCTTGGCACAAGACTTGGGTTTCCTAGAACCTGAGGATTTGTTGTGGTTTCAAAAGGAGAAAAAAGAAGGCATTGCCCCAGTGGTCGAAGCAACCGTAGAAATTAAAGGCCGCAAGTTCTCAACTGCCATGGTGGTTTCCAAACGCCTGAACCGAACTCAGCACAAAATCGAGATCGGCCGGCGCGACCTCGGCGGTTTTCTGGTCGGCACCGCACAATAAGCTATGCCATTGCTGCGCGACTTGATTCCTACCAACCTACAGCAAGAGAAACGCAAGTTTTTCTTTGATACCTCATATAATCCGCAATTCACTTACGTCAGGGAATTTCATCAACAAGAATGGGATAAATACGGTTTGCCAAAAAAAACCTACTTTGACCATGCCCTGAAAATGATTGAGGACTATGGTGTTCCTCAACCGGTCCAACCGCCGTTTTGCACTCCGGAAGAAGTTGAAAGGGAAGTAACAGAGCTGTTTGCGCGGTTAGAATTGCCGGTGCTGCCGGTAAAATTTTCCAACAAATTTCCTTCTCAAGTTTCAATTACCGCCAAAGAATTACGTTTCCGGACACCGATGAAGTATGGTCTGGAAAGTCTGCGCAACAAGCTCAATCACGAAATCCAAACCCACTATCTGCGCAAGCACAACCAACAATTACAAACCTGGGACCTTGGTTCAGAAAAAGTCAGACCACGTAATTTCCGCCTGACCGAAGAGGGTTTAGCCAACCTGCATTCCCATGTCGGCCGCGATGATGGCATTCTCCGCAAAACTTATTTGAATTATTTTGCCGCTTACCAGGCTCAAAATTCTTCCTTCAGCGAGCTTTTCCACCAGCTGCTCGGCTTTGGGCTTTCGGAAAAATTTGCTTGGAATTTGACTTTTAAACAAAAACGCGGGCTGACAGATACCAGCCAACCAGGCGGATTTTCCAAAAATCATCTTTATTTTGAAGGCTCGGTGCTGGTTCAGCGCTGGCTGGCGAACCCGAAAAATGACCCGCGCTTGCTTTACGCGGGCAGAATAGCACTTGAAGATGTGCCGGCTGTTCAGAAACTTTCAACTCACCCTCACACGATTTATCCATTATTTATGCAAAATCTTGAAGAATATCGTGAGAAAATAGCTGAGTTAGGCAAAGCAAACAGGTTCGGAGAGCTGCCATGAGCAAACATGAAGCCTCAAAACACTCAAACCAGCCCGGCAAACTCAAACTCGAGGCGGTGATTTCTGATTTTTCCAATGTGTTGTTATTTGCCAGTGCTAATCAACCGCGCAGCCCGATGAGTTGGTATTACTCTGAGTTGCAAGGAGATGAAGATGAATTGGCAACTTTTTCTCTCAACGAAGAACTGCTGGAATACTACCTCGACTTGTCACACCAAGGCATCCGCTGCGCCTTGTTGACAGCTGCCAACACTTTGCCGCGCCATCCGAGAATCAAGCCAATGTTGGACCGGGTCTTTGCGGAGTATTTTTTCAGCCAAGAAATCGGTCTCAGCAAAGCCGATCCCCGTTGCTATGAACACGTGCTGGCTGAACTGGGCACCAACCCTTATAACTCTTTGTTTATCGATGATAGCTTGAGCAATTGCCAAGCCGCGGAGTCCGTAGGATTGCAAACTCATCACTTTCAGGGCAATATCCATCTTTTTCGGGAAATCGAGAAAAAATTCAGCATAAAATAATTCGCAACCGCAACAATCTGCCAGTTTGTTGACTCACCACCGGCTGGAAAGGCGGGGAGTTTGCCCTTGGCTGATATAATAATCCATTCTTATGAGCAAAATAAACCAGTTATACCAGCTGAGCGGAGCAGGGGCTAACAAAAAACGTCCCCGGGTTGCCGTGGGGATGTCCGGTGGTGTGGATTCATCGCTGGCAGCTCACTTGTTGGTGGAAGCCGGTTATGATGTCACCGGTGTTTTTCTTGAATGCTGGCGGGCACCTGGTTGCCGGAGCGAAGAAGACCGCCAGGATGCACTCAAGGTTGCACTGTCCCTAGATATTCCTTTTCAGGTACTTGATTTCAAACAAGCTTACCGGGAAAAAGTAGTCGAGTACTTTTTTCGCGAATACCAAGCCGGCCGCACTCCCAATCCGGATGTGTTGTGCAACAAAGAAATAAAATTCGGTCTATTTTATGACTGGGCTATGGCTGAAGGATTTGATTTTATCGCCACCGGCCATTATGCCGCCAAAATTGAGGCTGAGAACATAGGTCCGTGCCTGGCAATTCCGGCAGATGCCAAAAAAGACCAGACTTATTTTATGTATTTGATGACTGAAGACCACTTGGCGCACACCCTCTTCCCACTGGCGGGGTTGACCAAAACTCAGGTCCGCCAAGAAGCCCGCAAACGCAAGATTCACACCGCCGGCAAGAAGGATTCCGTGGGCATTTGCTTTATCGGTGACATCAACGTCCATGAGTTTCTCAAGGAGCGCCTGGGAGAAAATCCTGGCGAGGTGGTGGACACCTATGGCAACGTTATTGGCAGCCACCGGGGGCTGTGGTTCTATACCATCGGCCAGCGCAGCGGTTTTACCATCTGCCCGGTTACTGATATCACCAACAGCAGCGGTGAGACCATCAGTCGCCAAAACATTCCGCCTTTTTATGTCATCGGCAAGGATGGCCAGCGCAACCGGCTCATAGTTGGTTTTGGGCAAGAAACCTACCGGGATACTTTTGAGGTCAGTGAGCTGCATCTGATCAATAATAAAGATATGGAACTACTGAAAAGACCGGACTTAATGGTAAGAATCCGCCACACCGGCGCGCTTATTCCTTGTCAGGTGGAGTGGGAGCAAGAGACTAAAAATGAAAACAGCCACCGGCTGAGAGTCATACTAGCAGAACCAACCAAGGGTATTGCCGAGGGACAGAGTGCGGTATTTTATCTCTCCGAGCAGAACGAGGCCAAGCATAGGGAAACCAACTCACCAGCGGTTGTATGCCTGGGCGGCGGGGTGATGGCTTCCTAGGTGGGGATCCATTCCCAAAAATGCTTCAACTTGGGTAAGCTTTTGAAAAATTTGTCTCTCCTTCGATACCTGCGCAGCGGTTTCACTATCAGGATCATAATCAGGAGTAAGAATTCTCCTAAGTATTTTAATTGCTTCTAGCTCATAACTAGCTTTTAATCCAGGTCCAACAACAAAGCGAATGCGTGCATCACCAATTTTTATCCGGCGTAATTCAGTATTTGGCAGTTTTACCACACTTCCATCATCGGCTGTACGCATATATTTCAACTCACCATTCTCAACAGTTACTGCCTGAAATAAGAT
The DNA here is from genome assembly GCA_002306315.1 of Patescibacteria group bacterium UBA1370. Taxonomy (GTDB): domain Bacteria; phylum Patescibacteriota; class Microgenomatia; order UBA1400; family PJMF01; genus UBA1370. Next base: position 51,100 of record DBRK01000003.1, read on the forward strand.
ATGATCTATCTCCCCCTTCTTTCTCTCTACCAGACCTCCAAAGCCGCCGTAGATTTCAATCTTCATGACATCATTCCCATTCTCATCTAACACGGTCAATTCTCTAAAAAGGTAAGATTTTAAACCGCGGGTATGAGTTGCTTGTTCCGATTCATTTTTGTCAGTCACCCTTGCCAATCCCAACTCTTCAAGTTCCTTTAATGCTGCATCTATCTCCTCCCACATTTCCACTGGAACCAAGCAATCAATATCTTGCAATAATTCGCTATCAATTTGTGTTTTCCCATCCTCATCTTGCTTGACAGGAATTAAACTTCCTCTGGTGAGAGTCAGTGCCCAAAGGTAAACAGCCAATGATCGAGTGACTACCAATGGTACACCGTGGGCCTCAAATACTTGCTGGATCCGCTCAAATGGTTGTAAGAATTCTTTTAAGGCGTTATATAGCTGTTGTTCCTTATAAAGATATTTGTAGTGTGCAGAATCAATATCAGTTAACTTAGGATCAACTAGCTTACCTCTGTCAAGAAGACCATTTAGGTACGGGGGAAATTCCTCTCCCGGAAACAACGGAGCCGGATTTTCTATAGCTTCCGTTTGTTCATCCACAACTGGTGGTGCAAGCAAATCACTTGATTCTCCGCTCATCTCAACTCCATTTTGGCAGGAATCCAGAGTCCTGTCCAGGGAGCGAGCCAACTTTATCTTTACCCTTGACACCTGGCAAGCAAATGATAAGATATAAATCCTTATTGAGATTAAGTCATTCCCTTGCGGAAAGAAACTAATCTCCTCTTCAAAATCATTGGATTGACAGCAAGATTCGGCCAGGAGATAATTCACTCCTGTTCTTTTCGTTGTGAAAACAATGAGCCCTTTAACAATTTAAGAACTCTGACATAAACATGGTGGTAGCTGCCGTTAAATTAACGGACTTCTATCACTATGTGAACGAGTTGTTTGTCCAAACTAGTACTACTGGCGCAAGCCGGTGTACCAGCCAGGACAAACAACAAGTGTACAATGACAGAAAATCCGTTAATTCTCTTTGAAATGTTCCGGCAAACCTTGGCCGGAATAAGAGAGAATGACCAAATAAATCGGGTCACGTAACAAAATAATTCAAAGAGCCTTCAAACATTCTAATTGAAGTTAATTTCAGCCTTCGGGCTGAACTGAAACTTTTTTTGAGAGTTTGATCCTGGCTCAGGATGAACGCTGGCGGTGTGCCTTAAGCATGCAAGTCGAACGGAAGTCCGCCTTCGGGCGGACGAGAGTGGCAGACGGGTGAGTAACGCGTAGGAATCTACCCAGTAGTGGGGAATAGCCCACCGAAAGGTGGGGTAATACCGCATACGATCGCAAGATGAAAGCCTTCGGGCGCTATTGGAGGAGCCTGCGTGCTATCAGCTAGTTGGTGGGGTAATGGCCTACCAAGGCGACGACGGCTAGCCGGTGTGAGAGCACGACCGGCCACAAGGCTACTGAGACACGGAGCCTACACCTACGGGTGGCAGCAACTGGGAATATTGCGCAATGGGCGAAAGCCTGACGCAGCGACACCGCGTGTGGGAAGACGTTCTTCGGAATGTAAACCACTGTGGCGAGGGATGAAGTTCTGACAGTACCTCGCTAGAAAGCATCAGCTAACTACGTGCCAGAAGCTTCGGTAATACGTGGGATGCAAGCGTTATCCGGATTTATTGGGCGTAAAGGGTCCGTCGGCGTTCCTGTAAGTTTCTTGTTCAAGCCTGAGGCTCAACTTCAGAAAGGCAAGGAAAACTGCAGGAATAGAGTTCGTTCGAGGAAATTGGAATTCTTGGTGGAGGGGTGAAATCCGTAGATATCAAGAGGAACACCATGCGCGAAGGCAGATTTCTAGGACGATACTGACGCTCAGGGACGAAAGCTTGGGTAGCAAAAGGGATTAGAGACCCCTGTAGTCCAAGCCGTAAACACTCCTTGCTAGTTGTCCGCCTTAGGGCGGATGACGCAAGCTAACGCGTTAAGCAAGGCGCCTGGGGAGTACGACCGCAAGGTTAAAACTCAAAGGAATTGACGGGGGAGCGCACAACCGGTGGAGCATGTGGTTTAATTCGATACAAAGCGAAAAACCTTACCCGGGTTTGACATGTACCTGCACGTTCTGGGAAACCAGAGCTTCTTCGAGAGTGGTACACAGGTGATGCATGGCTGTCGTCAGCTCGTGTCGTGAACAAACAATCTCGCGACCCATACTAGAAATAGTATGAGAAAAATCTGGCTCATATCGGTGGAGTCCGGTTGCATTCAGTTTTTGCAAGATTTAGCTTGTAAAATAGAGGCAATGGATAATACCGAGGGAAGTCGGGCAATTACGAGTGTCTTTAGGGCTCGAAAAAATCTTGAGCTCTGCTTAACTAATCGTCAGATGTCTATAGTCCTTGGTTCAATACTTGGTGATGCTTATATTTATCCAAAAGGAAAAATCTGTTTCGAGCATTCTCATGCACAAAGAGAATTCCTTTTCTGGAAATACAGCGAGCTAAGAAACCTAGCTTATTCCTTCGTAGCGCAAGTGAGGAGAGTAGATAAGCGAACCAATAAACCTACAGTTAGTTGGAGGTTTTTTCTCAGGCAATATTTCAAACCTTTGAGAATAGCCTTCTATCAGCACAATCGTAAGGTGATTCCCAGTGATCTCAGATCTTGGATGTCACCACTATTGTTGGCTGTTTGGTATATGGACGATGGCAATCTAGACAAAAGCAAGTATCCAATTCTTATGACTGAAAACTACAGTAAACGGGATCTAAATCTTTTGGCAAGAATGCTAAAAGATTCGTTTCAACTTGATAGTAAAATCACGAATAAGAATAGAATTAGGATTAAAAGCAAAAGCAGAGAACGGTTTTTTTCACTGATAGAGCCGCATATAACTAAAGATCTCAGATACAAATTGCCTTGACCCCGTAACGACTGGAGACCGTTAATCAGACGGTCGAAGATCCGCTGCACGCGGATAACACGCCAGCCCCTACTTGACTGCACTAGCTGCAAGAGGGTGAAGGTATAGTCTGGCATTTAGGGTAATCTAAATGGTTATTGGAGACGTCCACTTAAGTGTGGTAACGAGCGCAACCCTTGCCGTATGTTATACGTGTCATACGGAACTGCCTGTGCTTTGCACGGGAGGAAGGAGAGGACGACGTCAAGTCAGCATGTCCCTTACATCCGGGGCTACACACATCCTACAATGGAGCCGACAACAGGTAGCAAAGCCGCGAGGCAGAGCCAATCCTCCAAAAACGGCCCCTCAGTTCGGATTGAAGGCTGCAATTCGCCTTCATGAAGCCGGAATCGGTAGTAATCGCAAATCAGCAGGTTGCGGTGAATACGTTCTCGCTCCTTGTACACACTGCCCGTCAAGCCAGCAAAGTCAGCAGCGCCCGAAGCGGGAGACCGTAACTCTTGTAGAGCGGCCCTTCTACGGCGAGGTTGGCGATGAGGACTAAGTCGTAACAAGGTATCCGTACTGGAAGGTGCGGATGGATCACCTCCTTTCTAAGGAGATGGGTAGGAGCATCACGACCTCCTGTTTCCCTCGTTCAGCAATGAACGAAAAATGTACCAAATCCCGTGGCCACCATACCCGGGTCGGCACTACCACCATGTTTGCGTCAGAGCAATTATTAATCCGCCGCCGAGCGGATTTTTTTGTGGGATTTTTTGAATATAGGGAAACTGCCATGGGTGCTCTTTTCATTTTGATGTTTTTTGTTATACTTTTGAAAAGTTATGGATAGGATTCTTGAACGAGCTTTTAACGGTTTTCAGAACTCTAAAACCAAAAATAGGGCAAGGGAAGTAGTAATTTTTTCTGCTGAAGAGGATAGGGTGTTTCGAAATTATATGGGTGCAGCGTTCCTTCTGAACCTTCCGACTGACGACTTACCCTCTCCAACTACATCATAATATATCTTGTTGTATCAATATTTTCCAGGTTTCACTTTAATTAGCAGACCACTGGCTATTCTGCTAATTCACTCTTCACATCTGAATACCTCCTCGGTACAATATCGACATGGATATCAACAAACTCACCACCAAATCAGCCGAAGCGCTGCAGGGTGCCATGCAGCTAGCCGGCAAACTTTCACATACAGAGATAAAACCACTGCACTTGGCTCTGGTGCTGACCGAACAAGCCGGTGGGGTAGTGCCAACGGTTTTACAAAAACTCAAAAAAGATCCTGGAGCAGTCAGTGCCGAGCTGAAACAAAAGCTCACCGAGCTGGCGACCAGCAGCGGACCAACTCAGGCTTATCTTGCGCCGGAATTGAAACAAGTTTTTGACCATGCCGAGGAGGAAGCCGCCAAACTTCAGGATGAGTTTGTCAGCACTGAGCATTTGCTGCTGACCTTGCTGGATCAAAAAAATATTCAGAGTATTTTTGACATTTCCAAAAAAGAAGTGGCTGAAATTCTTAAAGAAGTCCGCGGCAGCCAAAGGGTAGTCGATCGCGATCCGGAGGGCAAGTATCAGGCGTTGGAAAAATTTACCATTGATTTTACCCAGCTAGCCCGTGAAGGCAAGATCGACCCGGTGATTGGTCGGGACGCTGAGATCCGCCGGGTCTTGCAGATTCTCTCCCGCCGCACCAAGAACAACCCGGTGTTGGTTGGTGAGCCAGGAGTGGGCAAGACCGCGATTGTCGAGGGTTTGGCTAAAAAAATTATCGACCAGGATGTACCTGATCTGTTGAAAAATAAACGGATCTTAGCGTTAGACATGGGCGCGCTGGTGGCCGGAGCCAAATACCGCGGTGAATTTGAGGACCGTTTGAAAGCGGTGATTAAAGAAATCGAGGACAGCGACGGCGAAATCATTCTTTTCATTGACGAACTGCACACCATTGTCGGGGCAGGAGCGGCGGAGGGTTCTACCGATGCCGGCAACCTGCTGAAGCCGGCTTTGGCGCGCGGCAGCCTGCGGACTATCGGCGCCACCACGCTGCGCGAGTACCGCCAGCACGTGGAAAAAGACGCAGCTCTGGAACGCCGCTTCCAGCCAGTGATGGTTGAGGAACCGAGTGTTGAGGACGCCATTTCCATCCTCCGCGGCATCAAAGACAAATATGAAGCGCACCACGGAGTCCGCATTCGTGATAACGCCCTGGTGGCGGCGGTGACGCTCTCGGACCGCTACATTGCCGATCGGTTTTTGCCCGACAAAGCTATAGATTTGATGGATGAGGCTGCCTCCGGCATCAAAATCGAGATCGACAGCAAGCCGGCGGCTTTGGATCAGCTGGAACGCCGCATCCGCCAGCTGGAAATTGAGAAGCAAGCGCTTAAGAAAGAAGAGGACGAGACTTCTAAAAAACGGCTCGAGGATCTGGAAAAAGAGTTAGCCGGCCTAAAGGAAGAGTATTCCGGTTTGGAGCTGCACTGGCAGAATGAGAAAAAAGTCATTGACGGCATTAAGGACTTAAATGTCAAACTTGATGAACTCCGTGAGGAGGCTGCCCGGGCAGAACGCAACCTGGATCTGCAGCGGGTGGCAGAGATAAATTACGGCGAAATTCCGGAAGCTCAAAAGAAACTGGAATCACTGCAGACGGAACTGGAAAAAGTCCAAGCCGGCCAGCAAATTCTCAAGGAAGAAGTCACCGAGGAAGATATTGCTGCGGTCGTGGCGCGCTGGACCGGGATTCCGGTGGAAAAGATGCTAGCTGGCGAAAGTGAAAAACTGGCCCAGATGGAAGAAATCCTGGCTCAACAAGTGGTCGGCCAACGCCAGGCTCTGCGCGCCGTGGCTAATGCCGTCCGCCGCAGCCGCGCCGGCATCAAAGGAGAAGGCCGGCCAATCGGCTCTTTCCTGTTCTTGGGTCCGACCGGAGTCGGTAAAACCGAGACGGCGCGGGCGCTGGCGGACTTTCTCTTCAATGATCCGCAAACCATGATCCGCCTGGACATGAGTGAATACATGGAGCGGCACGCAGTAGCCAGGCTGATTGGCTCACCACCCGGGTATGTGGGCTATGAAGAGGGCGGCCAGCTAACTGAGGCGGTTCGCCGCCATCCTTACAGTGTGGTTCTGTTAGACGAAATTGAAAAAGCCCACCCTGAGGTGTTTAACATTCTTTTGCAAGTTTTGGATGATGGCCGATTGACTGACGGCAAAGGCAGAACCGTGGATTTTAAAAACACGGTCATCATCATGACCTCCAATCTCGGCAGCAACCGAATCATGGAGCTGCAAGACAATCGGACAGAACTGGAAAAGGAGATTCAACAGCTGCTGCGCCAACATTTTCGGCCAGAATTCCTAAATCGCTTGGATGATGTAATTATTTTCGACCCGCTGAGTCAGGAAAATATCCGCGAGATTGTAAAATTACAGCTCCGGGAAGTTGATAAACGCCTCGAACCGAATAATATCAATTTGAATATCACCGATGCCGCAGTAGATTTGCTGGCCAAGCAGGGATTTGACCCGGTGTTTGGAGCCCGCCCCCTGAAGCGGCTCATGCAGACGGCCATCCTTGACGAGTTGTCGATGTTGATTATCGAGGGCAAAGTCGGGGCGGGCGACACTGTCACCGCTGATGTCGAGAAAGATAAAATCGTCCTCAAGAAAGATTAGATTTTGCCGGGGTTGGCAGGAAGTTTTTGTGTTACAATATTACCTCTCGCGGCTAACCCGCGCCAAGTTTGCTGAAGATACCAGCAATGGGTGACTAGCTCAGTTGGTTAGAGCGCAGTCCTGATAAGACTGAGGTCAATGGTTCGAATCCATTGTCACCCACCTCGATTGCCTCTTCGAGCACACTCATCACTTAACATTAGGAAACCCGCCACCTGCCTTCAGCCCACAATTTGATTATACCCTTGCGCTTTAGCAGTCAAACAGTTAGAATGCTAATTTATGAAGGATGACGCCTCATCTAACACTGATTTGAACCAGGAAAAAATCAATGCAGCTGCCCGCGACCCCCAAGACAGCCGCGGCAAGCAGTTGGCCGAGACTATGCATAAACAAACCATTGGTGCTTTCACCCCTCAGGATCCAACCAGTAGCGGCAGCACGCCAAATGATGCGCCCAACCGACCGACACCTGAGCAAACAGAAGAGCTGTTAAGACTCCCGGCAATTCCCATTCGCGAAGGAGTGTTGTTTCCCAGCACCGAGTCGGTGCTGACCTTCGGCCGTAAGGTTTCCCTAAATGCCCTGAAAGCAGCCAATGGCGGCAAAAAACTAGTGGTCCTGGTTACCCAAAAGGACGCCAAAGTTGATTATCCAACACCGGAGGATCTCTACGAGGTTGGGACTTTGGCTATTATTGAAAAAACTCTCAAAACCGAGGACAGCGTCAATGCTTTAGTCAGGGGCATAGGCCGGGCAAGGATTGTTCAATATCTGGAAACCAGCCCAATGTTTACCGCCGAAGTGATGAAACTTCCCGACATCGAAACCGAAGATGAAGAAATGAAGGCAATGGTAGCACATTTGCAAAAAGAGTTCCGCAAAGCAGTGCACATGGGCAAGCCGGTGGAATTCTTAAACTTCATGAAATTGATGGGTGGAGTAACCCACGGCGAGCTGGTAGACCAGATTGCCAGCACTCTCAGCATCGAATCTGGCGACAAGCAGCATATTCTCGAGACAGTTTCCGTCAAAGAGCGGATGAAGTTAGTGATTAAACACCTGGCTCACGAAATGAAGGTCTTGGAAATTGAGAAAGATGTTGTCCACAAAACGCAAGAAAAATTTGATAAAAGCATGCGTGAGAACATTCTCCGCGAACGCCTCAACACCATCAAACGCGAACTGGGCGAGCTGGATGATGAAGAGGAAGTAGTGGGCGAATACGAAAGACGCCTGAAAAAACTCCGGCTCGAGCCGGAAACAAAGAAAAAAATCGGCAAGGAAATTAAGCGGCTCCGCCAAATGTCGGTTAATAACCCGGAAGCAGGCTACATCCGCAGTTGGTTGGACACCATTTTCGAACTGCCTTGGAATGAGGAAAGTACCGCCGCTGTCGAGCTTACCAAAGCGGCAGAGGTCTTGGAAAAGAACCACTATGGTTTGGAGGAAGTCAAAGACCGCGTTCTCGAATATATCGCGGTGATGCAGCTGCGCCAGCAACGAGCAAAATCTGGAGACGCTAAAACCGACAAAATTGGTCTGCCAACCATCCTCTGTTTCGTCGGGCCGCCGGGCGTAGGTAAAACCAGCATCGGCCGTTCCATTGCCGAAGCCATTGGCCGCCAATTCGTCAAGGTTTCCTTAGGCGGCATCAAGGATGAGGCTGAAATTCGCGGTCACCGGCGGACTTATGTGGGTGCCATGGCCGGCAAAATCATTTCCGGCATTAAAACTGCCGGCACTATCAATCCAGTGTTCATGCTCGACGAGGTTGATAAGATCGGCGGCGATTATAAAGGCGACCCATCGGCAGCCTTGCTGGAAGCCCTTGATCCGGAACAAAATAACCGCTTTGAAGACCATTACTTAGACGTGCCATTTGACCTGTCCAAAGTAATTTTCATTACTACCGCCAACCGGCTGGACACTATTCCACCGGCTTTGCGCGACCGTTTAGAAATCATCAACTACGCCGGCTACACCCAGGATGAAAAGTTTCATATAGCCAAACGGCATCTGCTGCCAAAGGTTCTGGAAGCCAACAGTCTCACCGAAGAACAGGTCAGTATTCCTGACGAAACCATTACCGCCATCATTGACCATTACACCAAAGAAGCTGGTGTCCGCAGTCTGGAACGCACTTTGAGCAAAATCATGCGCAAGGTTGCTCGGGAACTGCTGGAGTCCGGCACTCAAAATCCCACCAAAAGAGGTAAGGCAAAAGCCAAATCCGATACTGACAAAGCTCAGGACCAGACCATAGTTATCACCAGAGACAAACTGGAGGATTACCTGGGTCCGGAAAAATTTGATGTTGCCTTGGCAGAAGAGGCAGACGTCATCGGCCAAGCCACTGGTTTGGCATTCACCAGTGTCGGAGGCGATGTCCTCTTTATCGAAGTAGCCTTGACGCCAGGTAAAGGCGAAATCCGCCTCACCGGCACACTTGGAGATGTCATGAAGGAATCGGCGCAGGCTGCTCTGACTTATGTCAAATCCAACGCCAAGATTTTAGGTATTGATCAGGATCTGCTCAAAAAGACCGACGTCCACATCCACGTCCCCGAGGGCGCGGTGCCTAAGGACGGACCTTCAGCCGGTGTCACCATTACCACCGCTATTGTCTCGGCTTTCACCAATATTCCGGTCAAAAGAGATGTAGCGATGACCGGCGAGGTAACATTGCGGGGTCGGGTGTTGCGGATTGGTGGGCTCAAGGAAAAGAGCATTGCCGCCCACCGGGCTGGCAGCAAAACCGTCCTCATCCCCAAAGACAACATGCGCGACCTGATAAAGCTGCCTGACACGGTCAAAAAAGAAATCGTCTTTAAACCAGTCACTCATGTGTCCGAAGTGCTGATGGAAGCGCTGACCAAGCCCCCGGCCAGCTTCAAAAAACTCCAGAGCTAGGCTGAGTCCTAGGCGTGGTAAACTACTGGTATGAGGAAAAGCCTCCTGTTTGTTGTTCTCCTCGGCGCGGTTATGTTGGCGGGTTGTAATCCTTTGCAGAAAAAACAAAAAGCCGGCCTGCAAATTGAGACCAACAACATTACCAGCACTGTCTTCATCAATGATACTTATCTGGAAAAAACACCACTCAAACAGCTGGGGTTGCAGCCAGGCACCTATCAGCTAACAATCCAGCCGGATGATCCCAAATACGTTGCCCACCAGACCACCATCACCTTGCGCGGCGGCACCCTGACCGCCGTAGCTTGGAAACCGGGAACCAGAGCTGAACTGAGTGGGGGAGTAATCTACGAATTAGAACCAATCAAGGACAAAAAATCAGCTGAGGTTTCCATTGTCACCATTCCAGATGAGGCAATAGTTTCGCTGGATGGCGGGCAAAAAGAGTTTGCTCCGATGATTTTTACCAATCTCAATCCGGGAAAACACACCTTGATGTTAGTCCTGCCGTCTTATCAATCTCAGGAACTTAATATTGACGCCCTTGCTGGCTACCGGACGCTAGTGACTGCCAAACTCGCTAAAGAGGACCCATCAGCAGCTTCCGGAGAAAGCCTTACTACCGGCAACAATCAAAACTCAGCCACAGAGAGCGCCGAGGCCTCACCGGAAACCGAGACCGCGACTTCTTCTGCCAGAACCAGAGCTTTAACCGGCACCCAGAGCCAGGAAATTCCTTTACCCAGAATTACAATTAAATCCACCAACTTCTTCCAAGCTGGAGAAGAAGTCCTCAGAGTCCGCGATCAAGCCGGAGCCCAAGGAAAAGAACTTGGCTTCGCTCCGGTCGGCAACAGTTATGCCTACTTTGGACAAACACTGAGTGGCTGGCATAAAATTTCCTTTAATGGCCAAGAAGGTTGGGTGAGCAGCCAATTTACCATCCTCGAGGAGTAATCAATTCTGCCTATGAAAAAACGGACATCGCCCAGCAATTGTTATGCCCGTTTTAGGCAAACTTTAAAATTGTCAATCAGGTGGCTGCGACAAAACAAATTGGCTACAGCGATCTTGGCAGGGTGGAGCAGCTTCTTTATCTATCTCTGGTTGACAGTTTTAAAGATTGTCCCTGACGGTCATATGGTAGCCTTTCAAGACAAACTTTGGGGAGACTGGAGTCTGCACTTTCTGCTTGGCACTGCTTTTGCTGAGCGGGGTTGGCAAGTGCTGCAACACAGTCCGCTGCTGATTACCGAACCGCTCCGGTATCCGTTTGTGGCTGATTTTCTCTCCGGAGGCTTGATGAAACTTGGAATGGGTATGCTGCCTGCTTTTGTCTTGCCCAGCTTAATTTTTTCTTTAGCCGCTGTCTTTGCGCTTTTCATCTTTCAGCAGAAAATCTTCCGTTCTAGTAAAGTTGCGGCAGTTGCAGTTTGCTTCTTTTTCCTGGCTGGGGGAACAGGACTGCTGCAATTGATTCAGGAAAATATACAAACTGGTAATCTGGGGTTGGTAATCAGTAAACAACTCAGTCCTGCCACAGATAACTTCAAGAAAAATATCGTCTGGATAGCACCGGTGAACAGTATGATTTTACCGCAGCGGGCGCTGACCATGGGTTTGCCGATAACGCTTGGTTTGTTGATTTATTTTTACCGAGGCTTGCTCGATCAATGGACTGACAAAGGAAGTCAGAAGCGGCGGCGGCTCCTTGACCTAGCCGCAGCGGTTGCACTCGGCGTTTTACCGATCATCCACACTCATTCTGCCATCGCCGCCGCCTTGATAATTTCATGCTGGTACCTGCTGGCAGTTTTTCAGAAAAGAAATATGGCTTTTGCCAGATATTGGGCAGCAATTGGGGTGGTTTCCCTGGTAACCGGCTTGGCTGTGACTAAGTCACTAATCAGCGGAGAACATCTCAATGGTTTTCTTGGCTGGCAACCCGGCTGGATGGCCGGACCATCCCTGATTTATTGGTTGATATTCTGGCTGCAAAATTTGGGAGTAGTGCTGCCAATGGCAATTGTCGGCTGGTGGTTGTTTCATCAAACATACCCCAAGCGGTCTGTTGTTTTCTTGCCTTTCGTGATAATTTTTGTACTAGCAAACCTAATCCGTTTCCAAGCTTGGGAGTGGGACAATACCAAACTGCTACTCTGGTCGCTGGTTGCTGCCGCTGGTCTGGCAGCCTACAGCCTGCGAGCGCTTTGGAGACATTCGTCTTTAGGCAAAATTCTCGCTATTCTGCTATTTCTCATAGCCACCACATCATCAGGTTATGACACCCTGAGGACACTCAGGGTAAATAGGGCTGGCTTCACTATGTATTCCGCTGACCAGCTTGAAGCTGCCGAGCGAATCCGCCGGCAGACACCTGCTGACAGTGTTTGGCTGACCCACGATTATCATCATCACTGGCTAATCACGTTGACGGGACGGCAGGCAGTCATGGCTTATAGCGGCTGGCTTTGGTCGCACGGTTACGATTATGCGGAAACCCAAACAGACATCGCTCAGATTTACTCAAACCCGGTGGACTCCCAACACCTACTCAATAAATATGGTGTCACCCATATTCTAGTTGGACCTGAGGAAAGAGGGAATTTTGGAGTCAACGACCAGGATTTTGCAGCCAATTTCCCCCTATTGTTGGAGGGTCCGCACTATAAGGTTTTCCTGGCAACGGAAAAATAGTTGATGCTGATTACTTCACAGCCTGAACCAGTTTGACGAATTGTTCAGGTTTTAAGGAGGCGGTGGCTACTAGGGCGCCATCGGTCACCAACATATATTCGCCAATGTTTTCCTCAGTGACGCTGCCGCCGTAAAGCATCCTAATGTCGTCGCCAAAAGCGTCGCGGACTCTCTTTGACACCCGGCGAACCCGGCCGATATCTTCATTTAAGCCGGTGCCGATCGCTCCGGCAGGTTCGTAAGCAATAATACATTGCTCCAGATATTCCTCGTCTATCACCGCCGCCTGCTCGTAAACAAAATCATGATCGACACAAACCACTGGGGTGATGCCGTGCTCAATGGCTTGAGTGACTTTACGGGCAACATCAGCATGGGTTTCATGGAAATATAGCCGGCGTTCGGAGTGGCCGACAATTGCGTATTTCACCGATAAACCAGACAAGTTATATGCAGAAACTGCGCCGGTGTAACTGCCGGCTTCAAAAGGGCTGATATCTTGGACGGCAATTTCGATTCCAGCTTCCTCTGCTTTTTCCGCCACTGCCGGCAATAGCGGGTAGGGGGGAGCAACTACAACTTGTACGCCCTCTTCAAAACTGTCACGCTCAGCCTTGATAATGTCCAACCAGATACCGGCTTCCTTGATGTTTTTTTGAGATTTCCAGTTGGCAATGATTAGTTTTGACATAGTTAACGTACTATATCATTTTCAATTAATGGTGTGCTAGTATGGGTTGCGATGAAAGCGGTATTGGAAAAGCTCAATCCCCAACAGCAAGAGGCAGTCCTCCATGAGGGCGGCGCTGCCATGGTCTTGGCTGGTGCGGGTTCCGGCAAAACCACTGTCCTCACCACCCGGGCAGCTTGGCTGCTGGCTGAAAAGAAAGTAGCCCCTAACTCGCTGATGGTAGTTACTTTTACCAACAAAGCCGCTGGCGAAATCCGCAACCGCATCCAACTCCTCACCGGCAACTCCCTGCCGTTTTCCGGCACTTTCCACAGTCTCTGCGTGCGGATTCTCCGCCGCCATGGCCACTACATCGGCTTGGATCCCAACTTTGTCATTTATGACACTGATGACCAGAAGCAAGTAATTAAGGAAATTTATAAGGCGCGCGGGCTCGAAAACAGCATGTTCGGCATGCAAGCGGTGCGCAGCACTATTTCCAACGCCAAAAACGAGATCATCGGCCCGCGCGCTTACCAAGAAATGGCCAAAGGCCAGTTCCAAACTCATGTCGGTCAGGTTTATCAATGGTATCAAGAGGAATTGCGTAAAGCCCAAGCCGTCGATTTTGACGATCTACTGCTCAAGACACTAGAGCTACTGCAACACGTTCCCCAAGCACGAGATGGTTATCAAGAACTGATTGCTCACGTTTTGGTGGATGAGTACCAGGACACCAACAAAGTCCAGTACGAGCTGACAAAAATTTTCACCAGTCCCGGTGAAAACGTTTATGTCGTTGGTGATTTTAGTCAGAGCATTTACGCCTGGAGAGGAGCCGATTACCGCAACATGCTCCAGCTCAAGCAAGACTTCAAAAACATCACCGAATACCGCTTAGAACAAAACTACCGCTCCAACCAAAATATTCTCGACGCCGCCACTGAAATTATTTCCCAAAATACCAAACATCCTATTCTAAAACTTTGGACCAACCAAAAAACCGGTAACAAAATCACCATCTATCAGGCCGAAAGCAGCCGTGACGAAGCCAGGCAAGTAGTCAAATATATCCGTCAGGAACACCGCCAGCATCCATATTCGGAGATGGCGATTCTTTACCGGACAAATGCCCAATCACGCGAATTTGAAGAAGCCTTCATTCATGCCGGCATCCCTTACCGGCTGGTTGGCGGCACAAAATTTTACGAACGCAAAGAAGTCAAGGATGTCATCTCTTATCTGCGCTACTTCACCAACCCGCAAGACACAATCAGCCTGGAACGCATCCAAAAACTTGGTAAAAGGCGGTTAGCCAAATTCCAAGAATGGACGGCTAAATGGCCAGAGCAAACCAATGCTGCCAATAATCAAACCACTGACAGCAATCCCGCCAGCATCCTTAAAACCATCTTAGATGTCACCGGTTACCTGGATAAATACAACCACAAAACCGAAGACGATCTGAGCCGGATCGAAAATATTCACGAGTTGGTCAACGTAGCCGCTCAGTTCGATTCAGTCCGGCAGCTTTTGGAGAATATTGCTTTACTGCAAGACGATCATTTCGTCGATGTAGAAGCCAAAAACAATCAGGACGCAGTCAATATGATGAGTTTGCACTCTGCAAAGGGATTGGAATTTGCGGTCGTTTTCATGGTAGGCATGGAAGACGGCTTGCTGCCGCATAGCCGATCTATGCTTGATCCTTACCAAATGGAAGAAGAGAGGCGGCTGTGCTATGTCGGGATCACTCGGGCTAAAAGCCAGCTCTATCTGTCTTATGCCCGGTCCAGATTTCAATACGGCAGTCGCAGCTATAGTTTGCGCTCCCGTTTTCTTGGCGACATCCCTGAAGATCTGGTGGTGGTAGAAGGCGGATTCGCAGAACTGCCAGAACTAGGACTTGGCATGGGCGGACCGGTTTTTGGCAAACCCTCCGCCGGTGAAAGACGGATTGTACCGGTGGACGAAGATCTGGCCGAAGGAGTTTTGAGCGGTGATTTTGACATCGACTCCTTCATCGATAGCTAGTCAAGATGCCTGATTGGCATCACTGGGCTTTTTACCTTATAATAGAAACCCAGTATGATTGTCAGGGAAGTTACCGACCAAGAGCGTGCGCTTTACAATTCCGTAGTCAACCATCCTCTGCAAAGCTGGGAATGGGGTGAGTTCCGTAAACAGACCGGCACCCAAGTCAAACGTATAGGTTTTTATCATCAGGGCAAACTAACCAGGGGTTTTCAAGTCACTTTTCATCCAATTCCTCATCTCAACAAAAACGCCGGCTATTTACCTAAGGCTTTTATGCCTGACGACGAACAATTGCATGCCCTTAAGGAAGTCGGCAAACAGCACAATGCCCTGTTTATCAAACTTGAGCCAAACGTGGCCATGAAGGTCGGATCGCCTTCCGGCCATAAAGAAATCACCGATTTCTTGCTGCAGAACGGCGCAGTCCCAGGCAGACCGCTGTTTACCCGCTATTCTTTTCATCTTAAGTTAGACAAACCGGAAGAGGAACTTTTCAAAAACTTAGACTCCAAAACCCGTTACAACGTCCGCTTGGCCGTGAAAAAAGGTGTGGAAGTCTATGAAAACACTTCACAAGAAGGCATGGAGCAATACATAGAAATTTTGCAAGAGACGACCAAACGTCAGGGCTTTTATGCCCATACTCCCGACTATTTCCGCAAAATGTGGGACACTCTCGGCGGCTCCGGGATGCTGCGGATTTTCAATGCGGTCTATGAAGACACCGTCCTGGTTTCCTGGATTATGTTTATTTTCAACAACACCCTGTACTATCCCTATGGAGCTTCCCGCGATTTACACCGCAATGTTATGGCCAGTAACCTCATCATGTGGGAGATGATTAAGCTGGGCAAAAGGGAAGGCTGCACCAGCTTTGATATGTGGGGTTCGCTGGGACCGGAGCCTAAAAAATCAGATCCTTGGTACGGTTTTCATAAGTTCAAAAAAGGATATGGAGGCGACCTGGTAGAATTTGTAGGTACATACGATCTAGTCTTAGACCCATCGCTATACAAACTGTTTAGAATAGCAGAGAATGTAAGATGGAAATGGCTGCGCCTGAGAGCGCGGCTGCCTTTTTAATTATGGACGACCGGGCAGTGCCCGCAGGCTGCAAGTAACGAAAGGATATTATGGCCAACACACGCTTTAACCGCGTTCTCCTCAAAGTAGGCGGCGAGTCGCTGCTTGGTGACCGGGAATATGGCATTGACCCCCATGCTGCCAATACTGTCGCCCAACAAATTAAGGATATCTACACCAAACATGTGGAGATTGCCATCGTCATCGGCGCCGGCAACATCTTCCGCGGTGTAGCTGGTGCCAAGCAAGGCATTGATAGGGCGACCGCTGATTATATGGGCATGCTGGCAACAGTCATGAACGGCTTAGCACTGCAGGATGCGATAGAAAAAATCGGGGTACCAACTCGCTTGCAGTCCGCGCTGCAAATGCCGGCTGTGGCTGAAAGCTTTATCCGCCGCCGCGCCATCCGCCATATGGAAAAAGGACGAATTGTGATCTTGGCCGCCGGTACCGGTGTGCCTTACGTCACCACCGACACCGGCGCGGCTCTGCACGCTTTGGAACTCAATTGCGATGTACTGATGAAAGCCACCAAGGTTGACGGGGTTTTTGATAGAGACCCGATGCAGCATAATGACGCCAAGCGCTTTAAGACCCTGAATTTTAAAGACGCTATCGAACTCGATGGCGTCGAGGTAATGGATACAGCAGCTTTGGCAATGGCCAGAGAAAATAACATGCCGATTATGGTTTTTGAACTCTTCAAAGTAGGCAACCTTAGCAAAGCAATCGATGGCGAGGATATCGGCACCTATGTCAGCAACGATGTGGAAACAACTTTGGCTTAGCCGTGTTATGGTAATAGCAACAGGCAAACGGGAAATCTGTATTAGTGTACTGACAGCAAAGGTCCTATGAATCAAACTTTTGGCATAAACGGTTTTGGTAGGATTGGCCGAACCAGTTTCCGCGTTTGGTGGCAACACTACCGGGATCAATTCGAGCTCAAAGCCATTAATACCTCGGGTTCTGCCGAAATTGAGGACTGGGCTCACTTGCTGAAATACGACACTAACTATGGACCATTTGCAGGCACCATCACCACCGAGCGGCACCAATCAAAAGCAGACGTGACTGACACCAACCCCGTTCTCGGAACCATCTCTGTCGATGGCGGTGCTCCGATTGTCGTCATTGCTCAACGAGACCCCAAAAAAATTCCCTGGGGTCAATACGGAGTCTCCACGGTCCTGGAATCCACTGGTGTGTTCACAACTGCGGAAACTGCTTCCGGACATTTAGAGGGCGGAGCAGTGCGGGTGATTATTTCCGCGCCTGCCAAAGGTGATGCAGTGACTACCAGCGTCCTAGGAGTGTTAAATGCAGATCCTAACGCCAAAGTGATCTCAAACGCTTCGTGCACCACAAATTGTGTAGCACCGGTTGCTCAGATCATGGTTGCCAAGTTTGGGGTAGAGAAGGCGATGCTGACCACGGTCCACTCCTACACTGACGACCAAAATACTCAAGACAACTCCCACAAAGACATGCGCCGCGCTCGAAGTGCAGCTGAAAATATTGTCCCAACCACCACCGGTGCTGCCAAAACAACTGCTGAGGTAGTGCCGGAATTGCGGGGACTGTTTGACGGATTATCTATCCGGGTCCCAACAGCAACCGGTTCCATTTCCGACATGACTTTTTTGGTGAAACGGGACACCACCATTGAGGAAGTAAATCAAGTTTTCATTGAAGCCTCCCAAGACCCGCGCTGGCAAAATATTCTGGCGGTCACCAACGAACCCCTGGTTTCCTCAGATATCATTGGCCGTCGTGAGTCATCCATTGTTGATCTGGGGTTAACCAATGTCATCGGCGGTAACCTTGTTAAGGTTGTCAGCTGGTACGACAACGAGTGGGGCTACTGCAACCGCCTGATTGAACAGGTTGGCCAATAATTTTCTAGGCAACCTTTTGTAAGCTCCGGTACTGCAGTTTATGCAATGTTCTCTGTTTAAACTCTGGCTGTGCTGGCTAAAACCTTTACTGCTTCTCTCCAGGGCTTAGTGCCTACCAAAATTGAGGTGGAAGTTGACACCATCCGCGGTCAACCAAAGCTAATCATCATTGGTTTGCCGACCCAAGCTGTGGCCGAAGCCAAGGAGCGGGTGACTTCGGCCATTCTCAACTGCGGAGTGAGAATCCGCTCGCGGCGGACAATAGTAAATCTAGCGCCCGCTGATCTCAAAAAAAGCTCCAGTTGTTTCGAGCTGCCCATTGCTGTGGCACTGCTGAAACACTACCGAGAAATTCCTGCCACCAACACCAAGACCATGTTTTTCGGAGAATTCTCTCTGAATGGCGATCTCAAGCCTCTGCGCGGAGCCTTAGCTTTGGTAGAGGCAGCTAAGAAATTAGGATTTCAAGAGGTAGTGGTCCCGGCAGCATCTGTTTCCGAACTCAAAGTGATTACCGGTATCAAGATTTTTCCAATCAGCCGTCTCAATGATTATGTGGACAGTCTGAAAAATGGCAAAATCCTGCCAGAACTGCTCGCCTCAAAATTCTCGCTCAATCAGCAAAATTTATATTCTGTCGCCGTTACCGACATCGCTGGCCAGGAACTAGCTAAGCGGGCACTGGTCATCGCAGCTGCCGGCCGACATCATCTGCTCATGGTCGGACCACCTGGTATCGGTAAGAGCATGCTCGCCCAAGGCATCATCTCTCTGCTGCCTCCGCTTACTCGTGAGGAAGCAGTTGAGACTAGTATCATCCATGCTGCCCATAACGGCAACGGCTTGCTCACCCAACGACCTTTCAGGTCGCCGCATCACACTGCTACAGCTCAGGGACTGTTGGGAGGTGGACGGCTGTTGTCTCCAGGAGAAATTTCCCTGGCACACCGGGGTGTGCTTTTTCTGAACGGTTGCCTACTATTTACAAGTGCTGCAGGCGCTCAGGAATTCATAGGTGATCAGGGCAATCAAAATCAAATTAAGGATTCCGCGGGTAAGCAACAACCACCGAACTTCCGGTCTTCATGGTTTGGATAGTTGCCGCGCAAAAGAAAACCTTGCTTTATAGGACAGTTGCCCTTTGTGCGTCCCTTCATCTCAACAAGGGCGAGAGGTTGTACTGACGAAACGAGAAAGCTTGATCGGGTAGTGGAAAGTCGTTCTAGGGGAAAACATGCAGCTCAGTCTTTGGCTGCGATACGAACTTGTCAGTCGGACATGAGGTACAACCTGCTTGGAAGTGACCTGCTAAATAGCCACAAAAATGAGTAAAGAGGTGAGTTCAGGGCTTGGGATAGGGTCTGGGAGTACTACAGATCGTGTCGGGGGAGAGGGTTCATATTGCAGAGGTCTTATATGTCGCACAATTTAGTTTCTGTGACGTAGTTTTCAGG
>DBRK01000034.1 GCA_002306315.1 Patescibacteria group bacterium UBA1370
TGCCGGCGGCAGCGCCAAACAAGGCCGCGACCGCAAATTCCAGGCTATTTTCCCGCTCCGCGGTAAGATTCTCAACACTGAGCGCGCCCGGCTGGACCGGATTGTGGCATTTGAGGAACTCAAGAATCTGGTCATTGCTCTGGGTGCCGGCATTGGTGATACCTTTGACCCAAGCAAGCTCCGCTATCACCGCATTATCCTGATGAATGACGCGGATGTGGATGGTGAGCATATTACCACCCTGGGTTTGACCTTTTTCTTCCGCCATTTGCCGGAAATTGTCGAGCAAGGCTACCTTTATGTAGCCATGCCGCCGCTGTTTAAGGTCAGTTCCGGCAAAATAGAACGCTACGCTTACTCAGACGAGGAACGCGATCAAGTGGTGGCGGAAATCAAAAAAGACAATCCCAAAGCCACCATCAACATCCAGCGCTACAAAGGTTTGGGTGAGATGAACCCTGAGCAGCTCTGGGAAACCACCATGAATCCAGCCACCCGAATGCTGAAACGGGTGACGATTGAGGATGCTGACAAAGCAGACTCTACTTTCAGCACCCTAATGGGCGACGACGTCATTCCGCGCAAAAAATTCATTCAGACGCATGCCAAGTTGGCGGAAATTGATGTTTAGTAATTGAACAAAGGAGCAAAATGCCGACTACCTTCATCATCGGACATACCAAGCCGGACACGGACGCAGTCGTGGCGCCGATGGCATTGGCTTATTTGTACCGTGAACTGCCTGGCGATCAGTATCCCAATCCAATTGCTGCTATTTCTGAAGAGCTGAATCCGGAAACCACCGCCATCTTTGCCAAGTTTGGCGTCGAGGCGCCGCGGATAATTTCCGCCGATGATGTCAATGCCGATGATCGGGTAATTCTGGTCGACCACAATGAGGAATCACAGCGGCTGCCGGGCTTAAACCAGGAAAATATCTACGAAATTTTAGATCACCACAAGGCTAATCTTAACTTGCCGTCACCAATTGCCATGACCTTTTTGCCGTGGGGATCATCCTCAACAATTGTTTACCACCTGATGAAACTGCATGGTGTTAATCCGGAGAAGACCTTGGCGGCATTGATGCTGGCAGCCATTCTCTCGGATACGGTTGGCTATAAAAGCGCCACCACCACCGAAATGGACCGCGAAGCAGGCAGCGCCTTGGCTGAGATAGCCGAGATCACCGATGTCGAGGCTTACACTTTGGAAATCTTTAAAGCCAAGTCAGATGTTTCCAAGCTGACGGACGAGCAGATTGTCAAAAACGACTACAAGGTTTTTGATTTTGCCAAGAAAACCATGATCAACCAGGTGGAAACAGTCGAACAGGACTATTTCCTCTCGGATACTAAAAAAGCCGACCTGCTCAAAGCGATGGAAGCAGTCAAAGCCGAGTTGGGTGTAGACCTGATTTTCACCGCCATTACCGACGTTCTGCAGGTAAATACCAAATTATTAATTTTGTCGGATGCAGAGCGGGAAGTCGCGGAAAAAGCCTTCGGCGGCACCACCGCAAATCAAGTGCTGGATATCGGCCCGCTGATGTCCCGCAAAAAGGAAATAGCTCCCCCCATTGAGAAAGCGCTCGCCTGAGCCAGTGGCCAAGCAGAACGCCTCCACAGTGTAGAAAGAGAAGACTATGGCAGCAGATCAAAACCAACCAGATATTGAAAAAGACGAGGTCACCGCTATTCACCAAACCGGCGAGGAAGAAGAAGAATCCTTGGTCGGAAAAATAGAGGAAACCCGCTTCGGCAAGCTCAAGTACATCTCCATCCGCCAAGAAATGGAGAAAAGCTACCTTGACTACGCCATGAGCGTCATCGTCTCCCGGGCGCTGCCGGATGTCCGGGACGGCCTCAAGCCGGTGCACCGCCGCATTCTTTACTCAATGCACAAGACGGGCATCACTCACCGCAGCCCTTATAAAAAATCCGCCCGTATCGTCGGTGATGTCTTGGGCAAGTACCACCCACATGGTGATTCATCTGTTTACATGGCGCTGGTCCGTTTGGCCCAAGACTTCAGCATGCGCTATCCGCTCATTGACGGCCAGGGCAACTTTGGCTCTGTCGATGGCGACAGCCCGGCGGCCATGCGTTACACCGAAGCCAGGATGGCCAAAATCAGCCAAGAACTGCTTCAGGATATTGAAAAAGACACCGTTCCCTTTACCGACAACTTTGACGGCTCGCTGCAAGAGCCAGCGGTGCTGCCGGCCAAGCTGCCTAACCTGCTCCTGATGGGCGCAGAAGGTATTGCCGTAGGTATGGCCACCAAAATCCCGCCGCACAACTTGGCTGAAGTCTGTAGTGCCATCATTGCCATGATTGACGGCGGCAAATCGGAGCGGCCGGAAGAAGCCAGATTTGAACTGCCAAAAATCCCGGAAGTCAAAGGCAAAGATACCAAAAAGGCCATCGAGGCCATGCACCAAACCATCGATCTGCTGCTGGAGACTCCAGTGGAAGTGCTGACTGGCAATTTTGAGACTGCAATCGATATCGACGAAATCATGACCCACATCCAGGGGCCGGATTTTCCGACTGCCGGGATTATGTATGATTTCAAGGAAATTGTTGAAGGCTACAAAACCGGTCGTGGTAAAGTCGTCATCCGTGCCCGCGCCAAAATCGTCGAAAGCAAAAAAGGCGGTTACCAAATCCTCATTACTGAGCTGCCATACCAGGTAAACAAAGCCAGGCTACTCGAGAAAATCGCCCAGCTGGTCCGCGATAAAAAAATCGAAGGCATCCGCGATCTCAACGACGATTCCGACCGCCAGGGAATGCAAATCACCATCGACCTGAAACGCGACTCCAGGCCCAAGGTGGTATTAAACAAACTTTTTAAATATTCCGACCTGCAAACAACTTTCTCGATGAACATGGTGGCGCTCAACAGCGAAGGTACACCACAGCTGATGAATATCCGCCAAATCCTCAGTGAGTATATCGAGCACCGCCAACGGGTGGTGGTCCGGCGCAGCAAGTTTGAACTGGTGGCCGCCAGGGACCGCGCCCACATCCTCGAAGGACTCCTCATCGCCCTGGCTAACCTAGATGAAGTCATTGACACCATCCGCCGGTCGGCCGACACCGAGGCCGCCCGGGCTGCCTTGATGAGCAAGTTCGGTCTCTCAGAGGTCCAGGCCACAGCCATTCTCGAGATGCAGCTGAAAAGGCTGGCGGCTTTGGAGCGCAAGAAGATCGAAGACGAGTATGAAGAAGTTAAGAAAACCATCGACCACCTTATTAAACTGCTTTCCAGCCCGGCCGAGATCCTTAAAGTCATCAAAACCGAGACTGATGAGCTGATCGCTCTATATGGCGACGAGCGTCGCACCCAACTGGTCAAAGGCAAAGTCGGCGAATTCAGTGAAGAAGACTTGGTTCCCAACGAAGCCGCTGTCATCACCATGACCGAAACCGGCTACATCAAGCGCATGAGCCCCAGCTCCTTGCGCGGCCAAGCTCGCGGCGGTAAAGGCTCAATCGGCGTCAAGATGAAAGCAGAGGACGTGGTTAAATTCCTGATGACCGTCGAGACTCACGACACCTTGCTGGTTTTCACCAACCAAGGCCGGGTCTACAAGCTGAAAGCTTTCGAAATCCCCGAGGCCACCCGTCAAGCCAAAGGCACCGCCATCGTCAACTTAATCAGCCTCAAGCCGGAGGAGCATGTCCAGTCCATCTTATCCGTTGACGAGCAGGAGGATGCCAAGAAATTTATTACCCTAGCCACCAAACGCGGCTTAGTCAAGAAAACTGCTGTCAGTCTATACGACAACATCCGCCAAAACGGCATCATTGCCATCGCCCTCAATAACGATGACGAGTTGGTTTGGGGCAAACTCACCAGCGGCAGCGACGACCTAATGCTGATTACCCACCAGGGCAAATCCATCCGTTTCTCAGAGGAGGAAGTCAAGGCTTCCGCCCGCGACACCAAAGGCGTCAAAGGCATCACCGTCCGCAAAGACGACTACGTCATTGGCGTCGAATCCCTGTCCGCGACCGAGGACTTGTCTGAAACCCAAGCTGCGCAGCGTGAACTGCTGGTCATCACCGAAAAAGGCATGGGTAAACGCACCAAGTTGGACCAATATCCGGTTCAAAAACGCGCCGGTATGGGTGTGAAAGTGGCTGAAATCACCAAAAAGACCGGTCCTGTGGCCGTAGCCCGCAAGGTCACCGAGGAGCACCGCGATGTGGTCATTTCCACCCTGGAAGGACAGACTATCAAGCTGCCGATTACCAAAAAATCAATCCCCATTCTGACCCGGCCAACCCAGGGCGTGATTTTAATCAGGCTCAAGGAAACCGACAAAGTCGCCGCCGTGGCGCTGACCTACAAACAGGTCGAGGACGAAGAGTAGTTTGTGTTGAAAGCGAAAGTGGACCTGAGGGGATTCGAACCCCTGACCTTCTGTATGCCATACAGACGCGCTAGCCAACTGCGCCACAGGCCCAATTAACACATGGTATTGTACCATACTCGGTTTGTTTTGCGGATAAATTTTCACTTTATTTAATTTATAAAAATTTCCTATTACATCTGGCAGAGTAGGGCAGGACTGCCTGAATTTCACTATAGGGCATGGCAAAAATCACCAATTTTCCGTCAACTTTTCCTAACTAATACATATCAAAAACACACATAAAATTAGCTTGATACATCTAATTTATTAAAAAACCCGAAAAATTAGCAGAACTAAGCCTATTCTGCCAAGTACCGATAATAATATTGGCGGGGGCGTGCTGAAAATTTGCCGGATACAAATCTCAAAATCACAGCTTGGAATGATGCTTTTTGTGAATTTTTTTCAGCTCCGGCCGGGTGACGTGAGTATATATCTGAGTGGTGGCAATGCTTTTGTGGCCAAGCATCTCCTGAACATCGCGGATGCCGGCGCCATTCTGCAACAGGTCAGTGGCAAAACTGTGGCGTAGACCGTGAGGACTGATCTTTATCGGCAGATGTGCCTTGCGGCAATATTTGTCCACAACCCGCTGCACGCTGCGGGTGGTCAGCCGCATTTCCTCGCCATCAGAAGTGATGTCGGGCACCGCACCGCTGAGGCGGATGAAAACCGGCTGCCAATGATCCTGCCGTGAATTTAACCAGCGTCCCAACCAGTCTGCGGCACGGTCGCTCAGAAAAACCACCCGCGGCCGCCGGCCTTTGCCAATGACGCCAAATTCCTTTGAGTCCAAATCGACTTGGTCACGGTTGAGACTGACCAACTCGCTGACACGCAGGCCGGTAGAAAACAACACTTCCAAAATCGCTTTATCCCGCAAGCCAGTTTCACTGGACAAAAGTGGCTGAGACAGCAGCAGCTCGACTTTGTCGCGGGCTAGAAACTGCATATGCCGCGACTCAGACTTGGGCAGGTCAATTTTCTGCGGCTGCAGCACCGGCATATCGTTTTTGACCATAAATTTAAGAAATGAACGCAAAGCAATAATGTAGTAACTCTGCGTTTTCTTGGAAAGGTCGCGGCCTTGGTCGTTTTCCAGGTTGGCCAAGTACACCCGGTATTGCCGGACTACATCTTGATCAAGCTGCTTGAGGTCGGTGTGGCCTTGGGATTCAAACCAATGTACAAACACCTCGAGGTAATGCCTGTAGTTGCGGATCGTCAGCCGACTGAGGTTGCGCTCGACTTCCAAATGTTCTAAAAACGCGACGATCGCGGGGTGGGGGAGGGTGGACAGTTTCATGTTTAGTCATAGTATAACGTTTTGCGACATAAAATAAACTGGCGGTCGCTGTTGCTTGTGATATACTTTGATAAGTAGAAGGAGGATTTATGGCTATTTTGGAAAGAGTCAGATATCAAGTTGATCCGGGACGAAGTAATCCAGCTGAAGGAGCTGAGAATAGCATCACCTTAATAATACTCGACAGATTTAAGATGTTTTTACTTGAGAATAATATGGCTGATAAAATAACAAGCCTCACATTTTCAAGGGAATGCGATGAGATCAGAAATCAATGGAAAAGCTGCTTCGGTGGAAAACATAGAAACGAATTGCAACAACTCATTAATGCACGATACCACCAGCGTGTTAGTAGAATTAATACTTCAATAAATCGTGACTTAGATCCGGAAACAAGCGGTGAAAATATTCCGCCATTTGATATTGACAAACTAATTGAATTAATTACCGGTGACCAATCTGTTTTGCCCTATACATCAGGCTAAACCCCTCAGAGCCTCAAAATCGGCTTTTTATTGCTGAGCCTATACTGAGTATCATCTCCAACATGGGTTGGCATGTGAGAATAGCGCTAAGCGCCTTCGGACTCCGTAGCATTAAGTTGTTTTGTCCCAACAGTGTCTTTTCCTCCATCACCATTATCTGAGTGGAGAAAAATACTTTCCTTAATACATACTACTTTGTGTAGTATATGAGCACTCCGGATAGCTAGTAAGGCAGAGATCTGCAGACAACCAGAATACCGGTGGACACCTGCAGAGGGAATAGAAAAACGTCAAAAAATAAAAATAAATTTAATTGTGCAAAATCTGAGATGCACAAGAGAGGAAATAAAAAACACCGGCCAAAACAGAGGCCGTCATCACTTCCTAGGCTTATGTCGTAAAAGTTATATTGTGCGACATTTTACAAATTCAGGTCGGCCGGCTGAGGGAGAGGACTGGCCCCTCTACTGCGCTACTGTGGGACGGCAAACAGTTTTTTTGCCGCTTCGATTTTCCTTAAAATGATCTTGAACTTGCTCTCTCTGGCTCCCTGGTGCTGCGCTCTTATTTGCACCTGTGAAAACAGGCATTCGGGTTTTTCACGACCCATCCTCTACCAGAGGTGCACCCCTGGAACTATTTTTGCATAATCCCTCATCCGGCGTTTAAATATCCTATCCTACAGGGGTAAGAAATTGTAAGAATTTATTAAGAAAACCAAGAATTCTCGCCTGGAATTGTCCTATAACATTTGCATTACCCATGAGTTTTCCACATTAGTTACCTATATCAAACTATATCAGCCTACCCTATAACAAACTATATCACTTCCCTTTTCCTGCCTGGAAAATTTTTTTGTCCCCTGCTCTGTTTGCTTTGAAAAATAAATTTTTATTAATTTAAAGGTCGATTTGCCTGGTTATTATTTCAAATAATTAGCCTGCCTGATCTGCATGTCTTGACTTCATTCCAGGCTAAACCAGGCGTGATTTTCAGCCTACCTACTCCACACTTCCCTATTAACGCAATATGTGCGCAAATAATAAATATTATTGCGGTTCATCATGATTATTTAAATGGCAGTACGATGAAGAAAATCACCACAATCAAGATGCCGACCAGGGAATACTCGGTAAGAGTCCTGGCAAATAACCTACCCTTGAGATAATTATGGAGAATCCCCAGACCGATATAGAGAATGGACATGATAAACAAGGCGTTATACCAGACTGTTAGAGGGAAAAATGACAATACTAAGGCAATTTCCATCAGGATCAAGGTAAACAGGGCCGAAAGGACACTGATGCGCTCGCTCACCTCGCCCTCAAGCTTAACCGACCAGAGAGACATAAAAATCAGCGGAAAGTGTACCAGGCCAATCAGCAACATATTCAGATAGAACGGCAGCCGCAAGGAAAAAATGGTATTAGAGAACAACAGCGAAGTCAGCAGGTTAAACAGCAGGCCGACAGCATGTGCGGCGTGTAAGAGTTGAATTGTCCGCCCCTTGGCTACGGAAAAAATGTTTGAAGTCAAAAACAAGGCATACATACCGATACCGAATAAGAACAGGATAGCGATTTTGCTGAGCAGATTTTCCGGCAATAGGAAATAAAACAAAGAAACCGAGGTGGCATACAAGACAGGAAAAGGCACCACGGTGAAACGCTCATGAAACTGAAGATCATCTTTCAGCGCCCAAGTTGACATCAGGTAGCTGAAAATGGCAAACACTGCCACTGCTAAGTACCGGAAATCGATAACCGTAGCCTGCACACCCAACAACCCCAGACTAAGGAGGACTGATGTAATCACGAATTTTTCGCGGCGGCGCATCTGATTCCTTTTTGTTTTTGTTGCCAATGACTTACTGGTGCGGCTGCCTTGCTGCCGGTTTCGTCATCTATTCCTCATCGAGAGGAATAACTGTATAAACATCTTCGACGTCTTCGTATTCAAGCAACGCATCAGCCAAACTGCGGAGCTGGACTTGGTCTTCTGCACTAATCTCCATGGGAATGGTCGGCACGTAGTCGCCGTTTTGGCTGCGCTCAAACATATACATCGCCGATCCCGGGCTGCCCAAGGATCCGCCATGCCGGGAAAAGGCGTAGCGAATATCAGAGGTAGTCCGGTTTTGGTTGTCTGTGAGAGCGACGGCTATGATTGGCGCTCCGCCTGGCCCGAAGCCTTCATAGGTAATCTCCTGGATTGCTGCGCCAGTGGCACTTTTACCCATGCCACGATTAATTGCCCGGGTGATATTGTCTTTGGGCATATTGGCGCTGCGAGCTTTTTCCAATATAGTGCGTAACATCGGATTAAAATTAGGATTATCAGACTTGCCTTCTTTGACCGCAATTCTGATTTGTTTACTTATTTGACCGAAAATTTTCGCCCTTTTATCGTCTTCAGCGCCTTTTTTGTTTTTGATGTTGTTCCATTTGCTGTGGCCTGCCATCTTTGCCTTTCTCGGGGTGTTACCATTATATACTTGAAAACCGGCAAACTTACACCCCCTTTATTCCATCCCACTTGTCTCAAAAGAAAACCCGATTATACTACATTGCCAGCCTCCTCTCTCCTTGAACACAGAGTTTGTGCATCAAGGGCCTAACCGGAGCATGAGACCAGTGGTTGAGTAAAAATTGTCTGTTGACTAACCCAGGCTGCGCATATATTATTCGTGGAAAATCACAACAGATGCGGTCAAGCGAAGCTTGATGTCTGCGTCTGCTTGAGGAAGCAGAACCATTATGAGTATGAATGGAACTTTACGCCGCCAGGCGATACATGCTGCCAAAACCGGCAACTGGGCTGAGGCGGCTACACTTAACAAACAAATTCTGGAACAGCACCCCGAGGACACGAGTGCCTTTAACCGCCTCGGCATTGCCTACGTCCAACTTGGCGAAATCAACAAAGCTAAAAAAGCTTTTAAAGAAGCTCTAAAACTTGACCAAACCAACATCATCGCCAAAAAACACCTAGATAAACTCGAGAACAACCAAGAACTGGCTGCTCCTTCCTTTGCCCCACTCCATTTCATTGAAGAACCAGGCAAAACTAAGACCGTGGACCTGCACCGCTTAGCCAACAAACAGACCCTGGAAAAACTTGCGGTTGGCAAAAGCTGTGAACTCAAGCAAAAAAACCGCTACATCTCAGTAGAAGTGGATGGCATGTACATCGGTGCGCTGCCTGAGGACATATCCTTTCGGTTGGGCAAGCTGATTGCCAACGGCAACCGTTACTCTTGCACCGTTCGCTCGGCAAACGGCAAGTCCTGCAGCGTCTACATCAAGGAAATGTTCAGCCACCCCAAGAACAAGGGAGTTCAGTCATTTCCAGGCAACAAAAACGCCATTGCTCAGCTTCAGGACATCGACGAGAGCTATCTTATCCACGACGACATCCCGATGGAAATTGTCGACACCGACCGCGATATCGAGCGTTCGCTCGATGATATGGGCACTGACGACATAGAGGAATAATTGCTTAAAGTTGGCCGCCGCCGAAAGTGCCGGCCACATCTTCTCCTGCAAACAAAATGAGTTGCGAACGATACTGGCTGGTTTCCTGGGAGCTGGCGGCGGCCTCCTCTAGGCCGAACGGGAACAGGCCGCGAACTAGTTGAATCACTTCCTGACACTGGCTCTCTGCCCGTTCACCCAAAAGCAAGCCAGAAATCGGCCTGACAGTATTCTCAGAGGTTATCCGCACCACCAAGCCGCCATTGTCTTCAATAATCTTGCTGATTGATCCCGCCAAACCGTTGGTTCGGGTTGTGTTAATCACTGCCACTGGACAGTTGCGGGCTTGCTGATCAGTAATTGTCTGATAGTTGGGGACCAGTTTGCTAAAATCAGCCGCCCCTAGCACCGCTAGACTGTTGCGGGGTTGGTCCTTGAGCAAGTAATGCAGCCTGAGATAATCCAGTGATCTTTCGCTGAGAGCGTAACTCAGCAAGACCTGCTTCAGTTCGCCATTATCAAGCAAGTCTGCGGTCAACCGGTCTACCACCAGAACCCTGTCCAAAGCCATCGTTAGCGCATGATTAAAGGCCGCAGTAATGAATTGCTGGTCTTTTTGTTCCATTTTCAGCAAAGGATAAACATTCTGCAGTTGGTATCGGCCATAACCTCCTACTACTTCAACTTCGGCAGAACCATCAATCACATGAAATGAACGCCGCCTTTCCTCGGCGTCAACATGGGCAAAAAGGAGAATATCGTCTTCAGATTCAAGATTCGTTGGCACCACCAACAGATTTTGCGGCTGACTGAGTTCAAACAAATAATGCGGCAGGAAAAACTGATAGCCCACAAACACTACCGCCAAAACAGCGCTGATAACTCCCAGGCTAATCTTGACAAGAGCCGCTGCTCCACCCTGCTGCCTAGCCGGCCGAGTCTGTTTGAAACGATTGGTGATTTTTTTTGCTTGTCGGCGGTTGGATTTCTTAGCTGGGCGAAGCTGCCAGCTGCTTGCTCTGGTCGCCGATTTTGACGCAAACCGAGATTTGGCGCGGGAGGTGATTCTAGATTTGGACCGGGTGGTTCGAGCAGAACGGACCATTCAGTTTTTACTTTCCTTAATAGCAAATCTAAGCGGAGTACACAAAATCTCGCAATTGCTGGCTTAAACGAACCATAAACCGGACATTATGAATTGAAGCCAGCCGGTAATAGCTCAATTCCTGCGTCCGGTACAGATGGTGCAGGTAAGCCCTGGTGTACCCGTTAGTACAAGTATAGCAATCGCAACCCTCTTGTATAGGTTGATTCTCTGTAGCATAGCTGCTGGCACCAATATTCAATCTGCCTTTGGGAAAATCGCTCCGGAAAATTGACTTCACTTCTCCCCCGGCTTTCTCTTCCTGCAAACTGCCATGATATAGCGCCCCGTTTCGAGCCAACCTAGTCGGACCCACACAATCAAACATGTCAAAACCCATCAGGACCGCGTCAACTAAATCCTGAGGATCCCGGCCTAAGCCCATGGCGTAGCGCGGTTTATCCTCCGGCAACAACGGCTCGATCCAATCCATAATCTGCTTGGTGCCGGCCATGTTGTAGCCTACCGTCTCACCGCCGACAGCCACCCCATCAACGGGCAGGTGGCTAATAAATTGTGCCGACTCCCGGCGTAGTTCTTCGAACATTGCTCCCTGGACAATCCCAAACAAAGCCTGGTATGCACCATACATGCTGAAGCGGCCGGCTTTTTCCCAATCCCGAACGCACCGTTCTGCCCAAGCATGGGTCCGCTCCATTGCCTGGCGGGCATATTCCAGCGGCGCGGCGTCACTGGTACACTCATCGAAAGCCATAATGATGTCCGCACCTATCTGGCGTTGAATCTCCATGGCCTTTTCCGGTGTAAATTCATGACGACTGCCATCTAGGTGCGAAGAAAACTCCACACCCTGATCAGAAATTTTCACCTGCGACTGGCCGCCACCAGACGCCTGTTGCTCACCCAAAGAAAACACCTGAAAGCCGCCGGAGTCCGTCAGTATCGGTTTGTCCCAGCCCATGAACTTGTGAACACCGCCTAGTTGAGTCAATCGCCCCATTCCCGGCCTTAGATAAAGGTGATAAGTGTTTGCCAGAATAATTTGCGCTTTCGTATCCCTGATATCGGTCGAATCCAATGCCTTCACTGACGCCTGGGTGCCTACCGGCATGAAGATCGGGGTCTCCACCTGGCCGTGGGGCGTTTCAAACCGCCCTGCCCTAGCCTTACCCCTGGTTTTTTCTAAAGAAAATTTAAACTGCTGGCTTGCCATACCTGGATATTATACCTGTTTGCCTTGAATTTGCCGGCCATAAGCTATAATTCTTTGCTAATGTTAAAACTCTCTCAGTTTACTTATGACTTGCCAGAAAAGCTGATTGCCAAGCAGCCGGTGGTGCCGCGCGACCATTCCCGCCTGCTCCGGCTTGATCGCTTGAGCGGCAAAATCTCCCACCATCATTTTTATGATCTGCCGGACTTACTGCAGCCAGGCGACATTCTGGTGCGCAATAACACCAAAGTCATTCCTGCTCGTCTGATTGGTAAAAAAACCTCCGGCGGCCGGGTGGAAATCCTGATGAGCAAGCTGGTGGTTGTAGCCGCAGACGGCGAAGTCTGGGAGTGTCTCACCCACCCTGGTTTGAAACCTGGTCAGGAGGTGGTATTTACCGGCTCCGACCTGGCAGCTGTCTGCGTCGCTGCCTCTGGCTATACCCGGCAAATTAGATTTAACAAGTCCGGAAGCGCTCTCCTGGCAGCCCTGGAAAAATCCGGGTTGACTCCCCTGCCCCCTTACATTGATCCTTCCGAGGAAACCAGCGGCCAGCTGGCAGAACAGTATCAAACTATTTTTGCCAAAAGCCCCGGTTCTGCTGCCGCTCCAACTGCAGGCTTGCACTTCACACCCGAACTGGACCATCGCCTCACTGAGACCGGGATCCAGATTGCTGAACTCACCCTGCATGTCGGTTTAGGCACTTTTTTGCCGGTCAAAGAAGAGGAGATCGCCAATCACCAGATGCATACGGAAAAATTCACGCTTCCGGAAACAACGGCTCAGTTCCTTAATCAAGCCAAAGCTGCCGGACGGCGTATCATCGCAGTTGGCACAACCACTACCAGGGTACTTGAAGCTTGCTCAACTGATGCCGGCCTCCTGGAACCGCGTACTGGTGAAACAGATATTTTTATTTATCCTGGCTACCGCTTCCGGTTTGTGGATGGCTTAATTACCAACTTTCACCTACCGGAATCTACCCTGCTGATGCTGGTTGCCGCCTTTGTTTCGGCGCCAAACACCAAGCAAAAATTCACTCACTTTTTGGAATCTTCGGTTGGAAAAGCATACACAGAAGCTATCAAAAACGAGTATAGATTTTACTCGTTTGGAGATGGGATGCTAATAACTGATCCTACTCCTCCCCCACTTCATATCTGACAAACCGGCTGATGATGATTTTTTCGCCGATTCTGCCGCTGAGGCCTTTGACCATTTCACCAATGGTAGTCGAGGGGTCTTTAATAAATTCCTGATCCATCAGTTCATCAACATCTGCAGGCTTCATAGCCGCGACCTGCATGGCCACATCTTTGGTCATTGCCTGGAGCTCCTCATTGCGGGCAACGAAGTCGGTTTCACAGAGAACCTCCACCAGGGCCGCGACTTTGTTGGTGGCGTGCACATAGGCGGCCAAATAACCCTCACCGGTTTCGCGGCCAGCCTTTTTCTCGGCTTTGGCTAAACCTTGGGCGCGAACAATTTCCCTAGCCTGCTCAAAGTCGCCTTCGGCTGCATCCAGTGCTTTCTTGCAATCAAGCATGCCGGCTCCGGTTTCTTCTCTAAGTCTCTTGACGTCATCAACGGTAAATTTTGCCATATGTGATTCCTTATATTTAAATATTATTTTTTCACTGTTTTACCGGACTTTTCTTCCTTAGTTGCTTTTTCCGGTTTAACACCTTTGTCTTGTTTGCCGGCGGCGTAGCCTTGAGCTATCTGCTCCACCACAAACCTGATGCTCTTGGCAGAGTCATCATTGGCTGGAATCACTAAATCGATGTCCGAAGGATCGGTGTTAGAGTCAATCAAAGCAATGACCGGGATGCCCATAGACCTGGCTTCATTGATGGCATTGCGTTCACGTTTGGGATCAATCACAAAAAGCGCATCCGGACGGTCCTTGAGGTCTCTGATACCCTCAAAAAAGCGTTTCTTGCGGGTCAACTCCTTCTCCAACTGGACTTGCTCATATTTGGTGTAACCGGCGTATTTGCCAGTCTCCAAACCCTTTTCCAATTCTAACATTCTGTTTAAGGAGTTTTTAACCTGTTCCCAGTTGGTCAACAAGCCGCCGAGCCAGCGGGAGGTGATATACATCAGACCATGCTCGCGAGCGACTTCTTCAACAATCTTGGAAGCCTGGCGTTTGGTGCCGATGATTACTAGGGTTTTCCCCTGCAATCCGAGTTGGTAAGCATAGTTGTAGGCCAACTGGAGCTGGGCAGAAGTTTTTTCGAGATCAAAAATGTGGACCCCGTCCTTTTCCATGTAGATCCACTCTGCCATGCGCGGGAACCATTTGGCCTTCTGGTGGCCAAAGTGCATGCCGGCCTCGAGGAGATCGCGCAAATCATACTCCGGAGCTTTATCCGGAAGATCATTATCATTGATTAGTTGAGAGGTGATTACACCAGTCATAATTGTCCTTGTTTTTCCGCCTCTGCTTGAAGCGGATGCGAAAGCAAGGCTATACTCAGGACTGAAGCGCTTGCTGCCGCTAATAAATATTAATACAAGGATGGTATTTTACCACATTATTGGAGA
Source organism: Patescibacteria group bacterium UBA1370 (assembly GCA_002306315.1). Classification (GTDB taxonomy): domain Bacteria; phylum Patescibacteriota; class Microgenomatia; order UBA1400; family PJMF01; genus UBA1370. The sequence goes on from DBRK01000034.1 coordinate 14,562, forward strand.
ATCTGGTGAAGAAGGCGCAATTTTTGGCGAAATACCGGTCTAGCCTCTAGCCAGCTCTACCGCATTCTCCAACAAACACACCACCGTCAGCGGACCAACACCACCGGGGACCGGGGTTACAAATGCGGCTTTGGCGGCGATACTGTCAAGGTCAATGTCCGGCCGCGGCTCGCCGACATCAATAAGGACCACTCCGGGTTTAATCATGTCGCCAGCAACCAAGAAATTCCGACCGGTAGCGGTTATCACCACATCAGCATCCAACAGCTTCTGACCTGAAGTCAGTCGCTCTTGAAATTCCTGCCGCCCGAGTAATTCCACGTTTTTTCCTTCGCGTTTAAATAAATAGAAAAGCGGCAAACCAACCAGATCCGACCTTCCAATAATTACATATTTGCTGTCTGAATTGATATGCTCAGCAGCCTCAGGGAGTGCCAAAATCTTCAGAACTGCCCGGGTGGTTGCCGGCAATACTCTGCCCTGCTCTTGCCAGGTGCCATCCTTGACTGCTGTCAGCGACAAGGGGTGCAAACCGTCGACATCTTTTTCTACGGCAACGGTTTCATACAGACTACGCCACCAGTCTTCGAATTTCTCCCCCACACTAGCGCCAGCATAATGCTGCTCCCATATTGAGCGGGTCGGTTTTTGGATAATAATTCCGGTGACTGCCGGATCAGCATTTAATTGCGCAATTTCTGCCTTCACCACTTCCAGATGATCAGCAATCGAAAATTCATGCAGCGAATAGCCAATTCCTACCCGTTCTGCCGCCATCTGTTTGTGGGCAGAATAAAACCGGCTGCCGGCATCTTCTCGAAAAAGTACTGCAGCCACCGCGATATCCCTGCCCTGTTGCTGCAGCTCGGCAACTGATCTGGCAAGCGCTGATTCTTGGCGCAGAGCAAATGTCCGGCCATCAAAAATAAACATATTTTCCTTGCAACTACTGGGGATATTGTACCTGATTACCTGGTTTCACCCTATCGACTCCCGACCAGATCCTGCAACCTCTTCACATTTTCCGCATCCGGGCCGGTACCTTTTATACCCGGCACTTCCATAATCAGGGGAATTTCTTGGACCTGAGGCAGATTTAGAAAGTACTCAAAATCGTCCTGGGGAATTTCACCGTCTAAGAGATTTTCGTGCCGGTCTTTGCCTGATCCATAGGGCATTTTGCTGTCATTGACATGGATGCACTTCAGCGTCTCCCAGAGCCCAAGCTGCTCAATGGCCACCACCGCATACCGTGGCTCTTCCAGAAAAACTTGATGCCGATCCTCTTCTACTTCAGCTGGATCGCCCAGGGCAAAACCGGCAGCAAACGCATGGGCGGTATCCAAGCACCACCCCAGCCGGTCTGACTTGACTTTATCCAGTAGCCAGCGGATTTCCGCCAAGTTGCTGACCACTTTACCATTCTGGCCGGCGGAATTTTCGATTAATAGGGCGCTGTTCTCCGGCGTTTCCTCCAAGATTTCCCCTATTGCCCGCACCACCTGATCGCGGCTAGCCTCCCAACCTCGGCCTTGGTGACTGCCCAAATGCACGATCACCCCACCGCCTCGGACTGCGCTATCAAATCTCAGTTCGTCCTTGAGCGCTCGAACGGAGTTGGTGAGAATTGCCTCTTTGTCGGTGGCCAAATTTGCCAAATATAGCGCATGAGTAAATATTGGTGATACGGACAGTTCTTTTTGTTTTGTAAACAATTTTTCAGCATCAAGCGTATTCTCCCAAGTGTTTGCCCAACCCCGTGGGCTGCTGGAAAAAACCTGCATGCAGTTCGCGCCAATCTCTGCTGCCCGCTCGACGGCTTTGTCAAAACCACCGGCTGCAGAAACATGAGCGCCAATTTTGCGTGTCTTCATTTAATAATTTCCTAAATTATTACTAGGCTCCAATTTATTCCTAATGCCTTTACAATATACTATATGACTCACCATCCTGCGCCCAAGGTTTTCTCCAGCCGGCTTCATGACTATACCGTTTACTACTACACCAAGGACGAGTTTCATTACCTCAAAGGCGAGATTTTTACTCAGGACAGTTATTATTTTGAAACGGAAAATCCTCAACCGGTAATTATTGATGCCGGCGCTCACATCGGCTTGGCAACGCTGTACTTCAAAAAGCTCTATCCTAATGCCCAAATCACTGCCATCGAACCCAACCCTCTCTCCTTTGCCTTGCTGGAAAAAAATGTCTTTGAGAACCAACTGGATGATGTCCGGACCATTAATGCCGCACTGGCGGAAAATCATGGCACAGCAGAATTATTCCGTGATAAAACCGAGCATCAGTGGTGGAGTACTGCCAGTTTTCTTGAAGGCGCTTGGACAGGCGACCAGAAAAGCGAAAACATCAGAGTCCCTACTCTACCTCTAACTGATCTGGTCACCGGTCCGGTTGATTTCCTGAAAATTGATATCGAGGGCGCCGAGCAGCGGGTGCTGACGGCGGCTGAGGAGGTCTTGCCGATGATTAATCACATCTTCATCGAATTTCATCCCCATTCCGGACAGGATCAGTACAAGTTGGTGGAGATGCTGGAGAAGTACTTCAAGATTTCCTACTATCAAAAAGGCCGAAAAATTAGGTTAAATAAAGTTCGTGGACTATTTCAGATTGAAGGAAAACGGTAGCTACTATGGCCATCAGCGAGAAACCAGGCCCGCCACCAAGTGAAACTCTGCGAATAACAGAGAGGTTTAAAAAACCAGGGCGTGCGAGAGTTCTGACTTTAAACCTCTTACTTTTATTTTGCGGAGTGTTAGAGGCGTGCAAAAACGAGCCCCATCACATAAAAGAAGCAGTAGCTACTGTTGCGGCCAGTGGCGATATCACCGAGCCAGACCAGTTGTTGCCATATGATGAGCTTGCTGAACTACTCGGTTCGCGAGAAAATGCTCAGTTCGTAATGGATCAGCTAAGGCACAATGTATTTAACGTTAATTTTCACAATATTCTGGATTCCAGTTCTTATGGCGGCACAGCCTTTGTAGAAGACTTGCCGGCTCCGCCAGGGACATTTTATATTACTACTGCTCTGCATGTTATTGATGGTTTAGATCTGACTAAGCAAATTGTCACTCTTGATAGGCCTGGTATAGACAGCCAGCCGATATTGTTTCGCATTGTTGGCGCAGAAAATTATGAACCAGTTAAATTTGACCGCAGTCAAACTGATCTAGTTAGGTTGTTGCTAGCACCTGATGATTCCTATTATACGAACCAATCTGCTTTGAAACTGCATAAACTGCCGACGGCTTCACCAGAGGAGCTAGAAAAACTAGAGGTCATCGGCTATATAGTATTCGGCTATCCTTTTGTCTCAAACATTGAGACTAGCTCAAATCCTCAAGTAGCTGGACGAAACCTGCCGATGGCGTATATATTGCATAAAAAGCCAGATAAAAACATTCTATCCCCAACTGACCTCAGTGCTAACATCAGTGGCCACACTTATGGGAGCAGCGGCTCACCGGTGGTGGCACTGGTAAGGGACAGCAAGGGTGACATCAAACTATATGTGGCTTATTTACTGAGCGGTCTTGGTCCGCTTAATCTTAAAGAGTTATTTGTAGAACTTAATGCAGTTCCTACTCCCTTTCCCTATTCTACTCCGCCGCCGGCTGCTTTTCCTCATCGTGAATAACCCTAGAAAAAAGAGTAAAAGACGATGGGCGAAAAACTACGGCAGACTCTAGATACAAATCTTTTACATAAACAGTTAATAGAACCTAATACTTATTCAACCGCACGAGTTTGGACACCAAATGAGAA
>DBRK01000030.1 GCA_002306315.1 Patescibacteria group bacterium UBA1370
GACTCGCTTTCAATCACATATGCAAAAGCGCGCACAAGCTTGCGCTTGGACACCGCCGTATCCAACAAGGCCTTGAAATTCACATTGGTGTTGTATAAATTCTGGGCAGAAAAATACATGTTGGAAACATCTACAAAAACGCCAACGCGTTGTTCGGGGTGTTTAATTAGTGGGAATGTCATTACTTACATTCTAGCACGTGGAAAGTGAAACCCGCGCCAGTCTCATGTAGGGTAAGTTCCTACCGCGGCACCAAGCGGAAAATATGGTCGTCGCCATCCCGCACCGGCGCCCGGCCATCGCGGTTGCTAGTGGTGAAATAGAGCTGACCATCAGGACCAACCACCATCTCGCGCACCCGGCCGACATCAATGCCGGGGAGTTTTTCATACATGGCAATCCGCCAGGGATTAGCGGCATCAACCACTACCCGCATAATACCCTGGCCGCGAAGCAGGCCAAAAAACAAATTGTTGGTAAATTCTGGAATCACTTGGCTGTCATAAAAAACTGCTGAACCAGGCGCGATCGCTGGGGTGAACACCAACTTAGGATCTATTAAACCTTGGCGAGTTTGCTGATGAGAGACCAGCGGCCAACCGTAATTGTTGCCTTTTTCGATGATATTGACTTCATCGCCGCCGCCTTGGCCATCAAACCCGGACGGGCCATGCTCGGTGGCATACAAAACCTGCGTTCCAGGATGCCAATCAAAACCCTGGGAATTGCGGTGTCCAAGCGTCCAGATAGGGGAGCCGGTAAAAGGGTTGTCGGCAGGAATAGTGCCATCAGGGTTGATGCGCAAAATTTTGCCGCCCAGCGAACTCCGGTCTTGGGCAATGTCCCGGGTACTGGCATCACCAGTTGATACATATAACTTCCCATCCGGCCCGAAGCCCAGTTCGCAGCCGGCGTGGTTGCGGGCAGCGGGGATGTTTTCCAGCAAAACTTTCTGCTCAACCAAAGCCGTGCCTGTATCCCGCAACCGAACAACCCGGGTTTTCATCTGGCCGGTATTCTGGTAGGCGTAGCAGGCATAGATAAATTGGTTGCTGCTGTAGTTGGGATCGGCAGCCATACCCATCAACCCCGCTTCTCCTTCTGACTCGGCATCAGCAAAAATATGGAGCGGGTTAGGCAACAGTTTGTCGTTCTCCACGACACGAACTTGGCCAGGGCGCTCGCTAACCAACATTCTCGTTGGACTCGTAAAAACGATGCTCCAGGGCACATTCAAACCGCTGACAACCGGTTCGATTTGATAATTTATCTGACGGGCTTCGACTATTCCCGGCTCGTCGGATTGAGAATTTGCTACCTGGTTCTCCGGTGAACTTCCTGAGGGATTAATCAAATAGGTTGGTTGAGAATTCAGATTCTCAGAAAACGGCCAGATTTTAAAGTGATCCGACACCAGGGCAGCTAGTACCAAGAAACCGATGAAGCCCAAACCGAGGTAGTATTTAATTTTATCCCGCATAGCCACGTGTTTTGACTGGTGAAAGTAATTATAACTTCTTATACAGGTTAATCATAGGAAGTGATAGCGATTAGTGAGATTTGTAAGAAATTAGTATAAATTTCTCCTTGTTTAAAACCCGGCAAAAATGTAAAAAGGAGTAGTGGCTGCTTCTACTCCTTTTTACGAGGATTTAATTATTGAACTATACGTCTTTGTAAGTGCCCCTGCGGGCTATTGCAGTGCCATTGTCGACTGCATGGTGTCTATGCGCCGGAGCATTTTCTCCCGCTGCTCCTGCAGTTCCTGAATTTTGACTTCATATGTTCGCCTGGCATCTGCAGACATTTGAAGCATGATCTTCTTTAACCTTGATATTTCGGATGTCCATTGGTCTACCTGAGACTGCATCCGTTTGATGTAGAGATTGCCGGTCATGCCGTCTCCTTTCTGTTTTACTTGGTGTACTGGAATATTTCCAACCGGTTGATTCAGTACTCCTTGTTAATACAGCACTAAGATTACTGGTCGTACAAGGGTTTTTGGTGTGTTTGATGTAAGAGAAACGTAAGTAAAAGCGAATCTTTTTTTGGGACTCATTAGGTCATTATTGAACAAGGTTTGGTATGCAATAAAACAAGATTTGTTGATGCATAGATGAGTGATATACTGGCGCTTTGTATGTTTAGAAAAAAAGAATTCCTGATTATTTTACTTATACTCATCACAGAGGTGTTGGGATTTTCGTTGATCTTGCCCTTTCTGCCATTTTATGCGCAAGAGTTCGGTGCTTCAGAAATCCAGATTGGCCTGCTGTTGGGTGTGTTTTCTTTTTTTCAGTTCTTTTCTGCACCAATAATGGGCAAATTAAGTGACCGCTATGGTCGCAGGCCGCTGCTTTTAGCCTCCCAGATCTCCACAGCCATCGGCTTTGCAGTCTTAGGAGGTGCTAACTCCTTAGCATTGGTCTTTGCCTCACGGATGATAGATGGTATCTTGGGGAGCAATGGCACTATAGCCATGGCTTATCTGAGCGACATTTCTTCCAAAGAAGATCGCAGCAAGGCTTTTAGTTTTATCGGCATCGCTTTCGGCCTGGGATTTATGGTTGGACCAGCACTAGGCGGTTTCCTTTCCCGCTTTGGCTATCATGTACCTGCCTTTTTGGCTGCGGTTTTTTCTATGGCTACCGTACTGCTGACAGTCCTTTTCCTACCGGAAACAGTAAAAAGAAAGAAAAAGATAAAACTTAGTATACCGGTAATTATCAAGGAAGCTTTGCAACTAAAGCTGCTCACTTACTTTTGGGGAAAGGAGGCTATAAAAAGAAAACTCTTTTTATTTGCTGCCTTTATTTTTTCGCATGCGTTATGGATCAGCACCTTTGCTCTGTTTGGTGAAAAACAGTTGTCACTGGATGCCTCCGGAATTGGTTTTCTCCTTGCTTATGCCGGACTGATTACAGTGCTGCTGCGGGGTTTTTTGATGGGCAGGTTAATAGACAGGGTATCAGAACCTGATTTGCTCAAAGGAGGGGTTATTTCTGCAACCGCCGCCCTGTTTCTCACGGCCTTTGCCAACCATTACTCCGCACTCTTTGCAACCATTGGTTTGTATGCATTCGGTTCTGGACTGATACGTCCGCTCGTGGTCGGCAGTATTTCCCGCGATGTGGGTGAGGATGAACAGGGAGCTGTGCTAGGAGTCACTGATGCCATTTCAAGTCTTGGACAAATTATTTCGCCAATAATCGGAGGTTTTTTGCTACAGCATTTTTTCCCCGGCAGTGCCGGAATGGTTGCGGCAGTTGTTTTAGCCCTAGGCGGATGCTTCCTGTTTGTTAGTTCAAAACTAGTGCAAAAACAGGTTTAGCCTACTTGCAGCTATTTTCTAGAAATATATTTGTTGTCTTTGATGTAAAACCGCCAAGGTTTTTCCGTGGCTTTGGTTATACCAACACGCGGCGCAGCCACAATCTGCTCAGATCGCAGTTCTTGGTGAGCATCCAGAATAAATAGGGGAGGGGAGAATAAACTAATTCCATTGTGGGCTGCGGTGATGCCAAAAGCCTGAGTCAACTTGCCCGGACCGCTGCAGAGATTGGTGGGGATGGTGGTGCGGCGGCGGGCCTGCATAATCTCGATGCCCCGGAGCGGCTCAACCGCCCGGAGGAGTACCCCCGCCCCGGTGCCGGCTTCCGCCGCCGCCGTATTCAAACAATAGTGCATACCATAGGTAAAGTACACATAAGCATGTCCAGGTTCGCCAAACATAACCGCGTTGCGAGGGGTCATGCCGCGGTATGTATGCGAGGCTGGATCCGACTGATGATAAGCCTCGGTTTCGACAATCTTTCCTTGACAAATACCATCCTCACTTTCATACACCAAAATTTTACCCAGTAAATCCCTGGCAACCTCAGCGGGATGGCGGCGATAAAAGGAAGTCGACAGAATTTTTTGACTAACAATGTTTTCCATGAAGCAAGTGGTTTGTGAAATTTTATAGATTGCGGAAGTGGGAACCAACAAAAGGAAAACTATGAGCGGGAAACGGGATTCGAA
>DBRK01000011.1 GCA_002306315.1 Patescibacteria group bacterium UBA1370
TCAGTCGGAATCGTTGGCCTGCCAAATGTGGGCAAATCCACGCTGTTTAACGCCCTCCTCAAGCGGCAAATGGCGCTGGCGGCCAATTATCCTTTTGCTACCATCGACCCCAACACCGGCATCGTGCCCGTCCCCGACAGCCGGCTCCAGGTATTGGCCGACTTGGTCAACACTACTGTCATCAAGCCTGCCACTGTCACCTTTGTGGACATTGCCGGGCTGGTGAGGGGTGCCAGCGAGGGCGAGGGTTTGGGCAACAAGTTCCTGGCCCACATCCGCGAGGTTGATTTGATCTGCCATGTGGTCCGGGGTTTTTCTGACGGAACGGTGCTGCGGGAGGGCAGCGTCGACCCCAAAACCGATCGCGAAACCATCGAGATGGAATTGCTCTTGGCGGATATTTCTACTTTGGAAAAACAAAAAGAACCCAAGGCCACTAAGGACAAAACTGAGTTAGAACGGTGGTCTGCCATCCAAAAAATGCTCACCGCTGCCAGGGAAGGCCGGCTGATTAGTACCATACTTGACACTCCGGAAGATGAGCAGATATCCCGGGAATTGGGTCTCCTGACCGCCAAACCAATGCTTTACATCATTAACGTGGATGAAACCGATGCCGGCAAAGTAGACGAGATGACCGCTCGGTTCAGCCAAGAGTTGGCAGTTCCAGAAGAAGATATCATTATTATCAGTGCCAAAATTGAGAGCGAGTTGTCGTCGTTGGCAGATGAAGACCAGCGGTTGTATTTGCAAGATTTGGGCTTAGAGGCAAGCGGCCTGGAGCAGTTGATAAAAAAAGCATACGACCGCTTGGGTTTGCAAAGTTTCCTGACTGCCGGTGAAAAAGAAGTCCGGGCATGGACCATTCGCAAAGGCACCACCGCTCCGGAAGCAGCCGGTGTTATTCATACCGATTTTGAAAAAAATTTCATCAAAGCCAAAGTGGCTGATTATGAAGATTTTGTGGAACTTGGTGGTTGGAAAGGCGTGCGTGAATCAGGAAAATTGCGGTTGGAGGGCAAGGATTATTTGATGCAGGAAGGCGATGTGGTGGAATTTATGGTCGGAGTTTGAGGCAAAAGCGCAAATTTCCCCGAGTATGCTATAATACCCCAGCATAAATTAACGCTTCGCTTGTTTTTGCTTATCAAGCAAAAATTCCAAAGCTCTATGGCGAAGCAGAAGGAGCAGAATATGAAAATTCCGCCAAAGAAGGTGGTGCGCCGCTACGAACTGACTTATATCGTTCCCGGCAACCGCACCAGCGTTCAGGTTGCAGCTGCTAACACCGCTGTCAAAGCCCTAGCTGAAAAGGGCAAAATTTCCGTAATTAAAGAAGAGGATTGGGGCAAAAAAGAGCTTGCCTATGCAATCCGCCACCAAGGTGAAAATCACCGCGAAGGATATTATCACCACCTGGTGATTGAAGCAGATCCGGCCAAAATTGCCTCTTTTGAGCGCAACTTGCAGCTCAATAATGACGTCATGCGGCACTTGCTGGTGATAGCTTCGGAAGATGAGGAGGAAACCTCTGAACCGGAGGCAACAGAAACCGAAGAAACTGCAGAATAAATGCTACACTAAAAGCAATAATGGTATCGTACAGTACTGATTAGTAATAGATAACAAGAAGCTAAGTACGGCGATTCAGAAAGGAAATTCATGTCAGCTCGATCACTAAATAAAGTCATGCTAATCGGCAATTTGACTCGGGATCCCAACTTGCGGTACACACCTAATAACACCGCGGTTTGTTCATTCGGTATTGCCACCAACCGTTCTTGGACACCTACAGACGGTGGAGATAAGCAGGAGCGCGTTGAGTATCACAATATCGTTGCTTGGTCGAAACTAGCAGAAATCTGTGGCCAACTTTTGCACAAAGGCGACAAGATTTATGTTGAAGGTCGTTTGCAGACTCGCGACTGGAAAAGCGACGACGGTCAGGAAAAGAAAACTACTGAAGTGGTGATTGAGAACATGATTCTCCTGCGTTCAGCCGGAAACGGCGGTGATGCTGATGTCAGCGAACGCGAGATGCCAGAAATCAGTGATGAAATCTCCGAAGCTGAAGATGTAGCTGACGACGTACCATTTTAGTAAGAATCAAAAATCCGAAAATGGTTTTGAAAGGAAAAGATGATGAGAAAGAAACGTGCCCGACAAAACAGGGCAGGAAATACAGGTTTGCATTTCTCCTATAAAAATGTCGATTCGCTCAAGCGGTTTATCAATGAGCAGGGATCAATTGTCTCTCGCTTGGAAACCGGGTTGAAGCAAAAGGAGCAGCGCCGGCTGGCACGGGAAATCAAACGCGCCCGCCACTTGGCCTTGCTGCCCTTCACTCAGACGGTTTAATTTACCGCAGATGAAATCACCAAAAACACAAACCTCCGCCTTCAAGCGGAGGTTTTTGTTGGTTTGCGAAATGTTTAATCATGAGTACAATAAGACCCTGATGAAAATTACGCGTAGCCAACTTAACAACGCATTTTTTGCGATTCTGCTGGTAGTTTTGGGTTTGGTAATCGAGAACCGTTACGGTTTAGTTTATAGTTTTGCCCGCGAAAATCCCCAGGTACCGATTATTTCTACTCGCCGGGCTAGGTCATTGGTCACTAATGAAGAGATACCACCCGAGAGACAGCAGGAAGTTTCCTTTGAGACTTTTTGGGAAGTCTGGAGCCTGTTGGAGCGCGACTATCTCGAGCCGGGAGATATCAAAGCCGAGAAGATGGTGAATGGCGCTATCGGCGGCATGACTTCGGCGCTGGGCGACCCCTACACGGTTTACTTGCCACCGGCAGAAAATCAGCGCAGCGGCGAAGACTTAGCCGGTAGTTTTTTTGGCGTGGGTATAGAGCTGGGTTACAGAGAGGGAATTCTGGCTGTGGTGGCACCGCTGAAAGACACTCCGGCGGAACAAGCCGGCATCAAAGCCGGGGATTTGATTATCCGGGTCAATGATCCTGCCAAGAACCTCGACGAGGATTCTTCCCGCTGGTCGCTTAATGAAGCTGTTGATGCCATTCGTGGTCCTAAGGGGACGCCGGTCACTCTCACTTTACTCAGGGAAGGGCAGAGCGAACCGCTGGAAATCACCGTTAACCGGGGAGAAATAGTTGTCAATTCAGTGGAAGTTGAGTTTGTAGAACACGCCGGCAAACGCGTCGCCCACGTCAGCTTGTCCAGGTTTGGGGAGCGCACTGAAGCGGAGTGGGATGAGGTGGTCAGCACGATTTTGAAAAATAAACCCAATATTAATGGCATTGTCCTCGATATGCGCAACAATCCAGGTGGTTTTTTTGACGGCGCTATTGATATCGCCAGCGACCTTATTCAATCCGGAGTGGTAGTTACTCAAAAAGGCCAATTTGTGGAACAAGATTTTCCGGCCCGCGGCCGTGCCCGGCTGATCAATATTCCGGTGGAGGTACTGGTAAATCGGGGCAGCGCTTCAGCCTCAGAAATTGTCGCCGGAGCCTTGCGCGATCGCCTCGGCGCCAAACTCATCGGTGAGCGGACTTTTGGCAAAGGCACAGTTCAGGACCGGCGGGAACTCAGCAACGGCGGAGGCCTGCATGTCACCATCGCCCGCTGGCTGCTGCCAAGCGGTGAGTGGATTCATGATGAAGGCATCCCGGTGAATATCGAGATCGCTGACAATCCTGATACAGAGGAAGATGAGCAGCTGCTCAGAGCAATTGAGGAGTTGTAAGTGGGAATTGCCCGGTGTTTGATCGTCATTAGCACTTACATTGTTCACTTGCTAATCGCATGCAAACTTGCTAATATTTCAGCGTATGCAGGGTAACTTAAGATCTTTTCTTCTGGGCACTTTTCTTTCTATTCTCGTGTTGGCAAGCTTCTTTTTTGGGGCAATTGCTGACCGCATTTTCGTAATCAAACCTCTGGATGCCGTAGTCCGCCGTACAGGCGGCGGTCTGGAAGTGGCCAGCGTCAAACCTGATGGCACGGTGTCATTGCTGCCTCTGCCCGTGAATGGTCAGTATTCGGTGGCCGAGGTAGTAGACAGAGCAACACCTTCGGTGTTGACAGTTTCTATCCGTCGTCAGGAACAAAGGTTTAATCCCTTCAGCTTTGGCCCGTTCGGGTTCCAACTTCCAGGTGAAATGGAGGAAGTGCAGCGCGATATCGGTACTGGGTTTGTGGTTGACTCTTCAGGCTTAGTGGTAACCAACAAGCACGTGGTTTCCGATGTCCAGGCAAGTTATTTAGTCATTGATAAAGATAACAAAGAATACACAGTCACCGATATCTACCGCGATCCGGCTAACGATTTAGCCATTATCAGAGTAGAGGGATTATCAAAGCCAGCATTGCCCATGGGTGATTCTGATTCCGTCAGGGTTGGTGAGCCGGCCATTGCTATTGGCACCGCCTTGGGCGAGTTTCCGCAGAGCGTCACTTCTGGCATTGTTTCCGGGGTTGGCCGGGGAATTCAGGCTGGCGGGGCAGGCGTGGGCTTAGAGAATCTAGAAAATGTGATTCAGACTGATGCGGCTATCAATCCCGGCAACTCCGGTGGGCCATTGCTCAACGCAGCCGGCGAAGTAATCGGCGTCAATGTAGCAGTCACCCAGGGTGCTGAGAACATTGGCTTTGCGATTCCCATAAATATTGTTAAAGAATCGATTAACAACTTTAATGAAACCGGCCAATTTGACCGGGCGTTCTTTGGGGTTCGCTATCAGCGGATTTCTGAGCAAGCGGCTTTGGCCAACGAAGTTCCACAGGGAACTTATGTGGTCGAAGTCGTCGAGGGTTCGGCGGCAGCAGAGGCCGGCATAAGGACGGGTGATATTTTGACAAAGTTTAATGGCCACAATCTCAGTGAAGAGGATTTGGCAACGCTTATTAACCAAACCCGGGTCGGGGACAAGGTAGCGGTCGAGTATTGGCGGGACAATCAGCGCCAGACAGTCAGTGTGACTTTGCGGTCATTGAGCAATTAGGTTCTGAAGATGTTTAAGGGTCGAAAACGGGTACTAGGGTTTTCCTAGCTGGATTTACTCCGTCTCAACTGATTCCATTTCCCTGAACGCAGGAATTAAATCTAAAATCATTGCTTCCATAGCTCCGTCAAGAATTTCCGGCAAGTTGTACCATGATTGCTTGCTGCGGTGGTCAGTGATCCGGTTCTGAGGAAAGTTATACGTGCGAATTTTTTCACTGCGGCGGGCGCGACCGATGACGCTACGGGCTTTGCCGATACTATCCAGGCGTTTTTCTTCCTCTATTTCCCAAAGCTGCGAGCGGAGCATATCCAGGGCAATTGCCCGGTTTTGAGTCTGTTTTCGCTCCTGGCGGGCAGTGACGACGATGCCGGTGGGAATGTGGGTGAGGCGGACAGCGCTGTTGGTTTTGTTGACGCTTTGGCCGCCGGCGCCGCTGGAACGCATAAATTGCCACTCCAGATCCTCTTCGCGGATACTGACTTCATGACTGGCGACTTCGGGCAGCACTGCCACGCTGCAGGTAGAAGTGTGAATTCTGCCCTGCGCTTCGGTTTCAGGCACGCGCTGAACACGGTGGACGCCCGATTCGTACTGAAAAAGCTCGTAGGCGGTAATATAGTTCTGGCCTTCAGGATGGATTTCTGGCAGGGAAGTGGATTTGCCAGAAACCTTAATGACTAAATCATCAATATAAATAAATTTTAAACCCATTTTTTCGGCAAAACGGATGTACATGCGCAGGATGTCATGCGCCCAGATTTTGGCTTCGTCGCCGCCGGCTCCGGGGCGGATTTCGATGATGGCGTTGGTTTTGGCACCGGTGACGGCGCTGTCTTGACTGCCGCTGAGGCAGTTTTCGTACTCAAGAGCGGCGGACTCCAAGGCCTGTTTCTGGTTTTTCAGGGTTTGCAATTCCTCGGTTGCCAGCTGCCGGAGTTCCGGGTCGCTGCCGCCGCTCAGTAATGCCTCGGCTTCTTGAATTTGCGCTTCAAGTTGGGAAATTTGTTCCTGGTAGGGATTAAACATACCTTTATTGTAGCAAGCTATGCCCACGGCAAAGCCGGCTATCCTGGTAGTTGAGCTGAGCTAATTGGCTGAAGAAGTGGTTTTATCCGGGTCTGCAGTTGTATCGGCTGCTGGTTGAGCAGCTTTGGCAGCATCTTTAGAGCTTTTGCGCATAGCAGCTTGCTGTTCGCGCAGGATTTCCCGGTAGGATTTAGCCTCAGATTGCTGATCATCAGACCTCTTGGCTTTGCGGGTTTTCTGCCGATTGGCTGCTGCTTCCATCTTTTTCTTAAATTTGTCAACGCGGCCTTGCCGGTCTACAAATTTCAGCTCACCAGTGAAAAACGGGTGGCATTTATTGCAAATATCCACCTGCAGGGTGTCTGTAATCGAACCGATAGTAAAGGTGTTGCCGCAACTGCAGGTCACCTTAGTGTCATGATGCCAGTCGGGATGAATGCCTTGTTTCATAATTGCTTTCTTGATCTCAAATCAGAACCAATATTGTATCACGAAAATTTCTGGTGTGTAGGGGAGGGCAGCGGCTTGGTTTGTCCTGACTAGCGATGGCTGCGGCGGCGGATTTTTCTAAACCGCAATTCCGCCAGCAGGACACCGACAATCACCAACAGCAAGGCCAAAATCTGTAACGGCACGACTTTTTCGCCAAGGAACATCATGCCCATAGGGATGTAAATCAGAGGTTGCAGGTAATAAAACAAACTGGCTTCCGAAGCCTCAATCCCATCTTGACCTTTGAGATAAGCGGTGTAACCAATTACAGAACCAAAAATAGCCATGTAACTACCGGCTAGGAGGACGCTGGGAATGGTGAGTTCTTGAATGGTGGTGTTTACCAGATCGGAAACGGAAAAGCCGATTTCATACCAACTTAACAAGAAGAAACTAATCAGTCCAAGATAAAAACTGGCGACACCGGCAAAAAGTTTGGGTATTTTGGCGTAATATTTTTTTGTTAGGGGAAAGTAAACCATATTCAAGGCCACACTCACCATCACCATGGCGTTGCCTGCTAAGGAAATTCCTGAAATTACCGCCATGCCGTTAAATAACGGCAGCAGCACCAACACCAAAGTGCCGAGCATGGCCAAAATCAGGCCAATCCGTTCGTTTTTTTCTACCTTTTCCCTAAGGATGATGATGCCGCCTAGAGTGACAAACAACGGTTGCGAGCTGCTAAGCAACGAAGCCTCAATAGCTCCGGTTTGTTGCAGGCCAGTGTAAAGCAGCCACAAGGATACTGTAGTACCGATTAACTCGATAATCGCAATTTTTGGAAGTGTTCCCAAGAGACGCGGGTTTTTGCGGATAAAATGGCAAAAAATCGGCAAACCCACCGCTCCGGCAATCAAGTAGCGGTATAAAAGGAACCGGTAAGGGGTGGTTACGTCCAAGCTGGGTTTAACCACCACCAGGGCGGCTCCCCACACTAAAGTGTTGAGGAGCATAAAAAGGTAAGACACCAGGCGGCGTCGTTCCAGGTGGATGCGCAGATGCATGCATTTACTGTAGCACGCACGGTGGTTGTGGGCTAGTTTTGGACTATACCTGTCTTAAGTCCGGTTAGTCATGATCAGTTCAATGGCTTGTTGCAGTTCCATCTCAGCTTGTTCACCAGTGGCCATGTTTTTGATGGCGACTGTACCTTTAGCAGCTTCATCGCTGCCCAAGACCGCTACAAACGGGATCTTCTTTTGGTCAGCCAGCTTAAACTGTTTACCCAGTTTGTCTGCTTGGGGATAGACTTCAGCAGCAATTCCAGTCAAGCGCAGTTTGTCCGCTAGCTTCAGAGCAGCCTCAGTCAGGTTCTCATCAAAAAATGCCACCAGCACTTCTGCTGCCGCGGCTTGTTCAGGCAGTAATCCCAGTTCTTGGGCGGCCTCTACGGTGCGGTCAAAGCCAATCCCAAATCCGACAGCAGGAACTTGCACGCCAGCTAAGTCTTGGAGTAGATTGTCATACCGGCCGCCGCCGCCGATAGAGCCGCCGGAAAATTCCGGAATTTTGCCTTCAAAAATCAGACCCGTATAATAGTCCAATCCGCGGGCGAGCTTTGGGTTAAATTTGATAGCTCCCTGAGGCACACCAAGGCTACAAGATTTGTTTACAATATTGAGCAATTTATCAGATGGAGCCGCCTTTTCAATTTCTTCAATGACGGCCTCTGCTGCCGAGTTATCCAAGCCTTTTCGGATAAGTTCAGCTTTTACGTCTTTGGCCGAAAACTTATCCAGTTTATCGACCGACTGCACCAAAGACATGACGTTCACCTTCTCTGTTGCAAAAGGCGATAGGGTATCAAGCAGTGTCTGCCGGTCATTGACCTCTATAACCAGGCTCCTAAACCCCAACTCCAGATAAACAGCAGCGAAAACTGCCAAGATCTCGGCGTCAGCAATGCCAGCCGGGCTGCCAAATATATCGCAGTCGCACTGGGTAAACTCGCGGTAGCGGGCTTTCTGGGGTTTGTCTGCCCGGAAAACGTTCTGAATCTGGTAGCGCCGGAAAAATTTCGGCAGCTGGTTTTGGTATTGACTCAAGACTCGGGCAGTCGGCACGGTTTGGTCATACCGCAAACCCACCCGGCGGCCACCGCGATCTTCAAAGGTATAAACCAGTTTGTCAGCTTCGTCGCCGTATTTTCCCAGGAGTAGGCTGGCGTATTCCAGGGTAGGTGTTTCCAGCGGTTCGAAGGCATAGCGTTCAAAGACCGACCGCATCTTTTCGGCCACAAAATCCCTAGCCCGCTTTTCTTGGGGTAGTATATCCCGGAAACCTTTCAAATTTTGTATAGTTTGTTTTGCCATATTTTCCTTTTGTCTTTTATTAATTGTAGCACCGTCTGGTGCAGTTTCTTTTTGATACTAAAGGGAGAAAAAACAAAAACTCCCCTGAGGAGCGGGGAGTGGCCAGTGTTGGTTGAGGTTGCAAAATCTCATTTTACCGCGCACCACAAACCACTCCCATGTTATGGTGGGTATGGTGCGGATGTGCTGGTAAAGCTGAATAACTAGCCATTCTTTCATTATAAGCCTATAATAGATAAGATGTCAAGAAAACCAAAGCCAAAATCGCCAGCCGATAAGCCTGTAAGCCTGGAGGAACTGACAAAACTGGTTTTAGCTTTCCGCGACGAACGCAGATGGGAACGATATCATGATCCCAAAAATTTGGCTCTAGGCATCTTTGTTGAAGCGGCCGAGCTGGCTGAGCACTTTCAATATCTAGACGGTCCTGAGCTGAAAGAGCATATTGAGCTTTTCCGTGAGGAGATCGGGGAAGAGATTTCTGATGTGCTGTACTGGGTGCTGTTGACGGCGCATCAGCTGGATATTGATCTGGGAGAGGTTTTTAAGAAAAAGATGAAGAAAAACGCGGTTAAGTATCCGGCGCCTGTTGATGGAGGAGAGGGGAAGGGGAAGATTTCCCGGATGCATCAGGAAAAGAAACGATCGAAAGAAAACAATGACTAGGTCTGATGTAGTATGATATCGGAGTCAGAAAATTATCAGCAGAAGGCTCTATATAAAATTTCAGGAAATTGGAAGATTAGTAAGTGCAGAGCAAAGAAAAGACAACCTGGAAAAGTATGTTGATTCGGAAATGCTAAATTTAAGGAATACAGAAGCAGCAGGGTATATGGTGATAATCCCTGGCGTTGTTATCGGAAATTAGCTATAATCTAGGCCTAATTAGGGCCTGTAGCTCAGTTGGCTAGAGCGTACGATTCGCATTCGTAAGGTCAGGGGTTCGACTCCCCTCAGGTCCACAACGCAGATTTGTTTATTCCTGGCAATGTGGCTGTCGCAAAACATTTCTGGTAACAAACTCGCGTAGGAGTTTTTTATCCAAGCCGCTTAATGATTATATGTTAGAACTCGGTTCAGCATATATTCTGCCTCAATCTTTGGTCGTCAACACCTCAGGGGCATTCTTTCCCAGATAAACCGTGTTTTCGTGCCGGTAGCCATAGAGGCCGGGCAAATAAATGCCGGGTTCGATGGTCACCACCATGCCACGTTTCAGCGGTTGGTCATTGTGCCAACTTAGCGAGGGTTGTTCGTGAATATCGAGGCCAAGCCCATGCCCGGTGGTGTGGATGAAGTTGCTGCCATAACCAGCAGCGGCGATGACTTCCCTGGAAGCTTTGTCGATTTTCCTGGAGGTGGTGCCATTACCAGAATCGGAATACACTCCAACCAAGGCAGTCATTGCCACTTCGTAGGCTTGGTGGACGGTGTCACGAATATCGCGAAACTTTTCTGGTGTCTGGCTGCCAAACCAAAAAGTCCGGGTCATGTCGGCGCTGTAGTTTTGCCAAGTAGCCCCAAAGTCAACGAGAACTGCGGTATTTTCCTCGAGTTTGGTATCAGTGGGTTGATGATGGGGCAGGGCGCCGTGCGGACCAAAAGCCACTATGGTCGGAAATGCCGGCGGACCGGAGCCAAGATCACGAGTGGTTTGGTCGATGAGATTTTTTAGTTCCAACTCAGTGATGCCGGCGGCAATTTTTGGTTGGACGATGGCAAAAGCCTGGCTGGTGATGGCGGCAGCTTTTTTCATGGCGGCGATTTCTGGAGCAGTTTTCACCGAGCGCAGTTGCCAGACTAGATCGCGGTTAAGGGTTTTCAATTCTAGTTTGGTGATTCTAGTCAGCGGTTCGTATTCCGCCACAAACACCGCCTCTTCGTCTACCAGCAGCGTTTTCACGCCAGCTTTTACCGCTTCTAACACTTGCTCTTGAAGTTTTTCCGGGTAGCAGCCAGCCAGATTGATGTAGCTGCCATCGGGATTGGCTACAGGTGAAAAACTAGCATGAAGCAGAGTGGCTGTATCCGGGGTGACGAGGAGCAGAGCTTCCCGCTCGGCGGGTACCAAATAATCAAAACCAGTGAAGTAACGAATATCGCCCGGGCTTCCTAACAAAACAGCTGTGTGGGCGGGGAGAAGGCGTTGAAGTTTTTTAATTCGGCTAGCCGGCTGGGACAGGGGCTGGCGCTTAGGCTCACGCATGGTTACGCTCCTTGGCGCAGATAGGGCTTCGTGCTAGTTGCCGGAGTTGGTGCCTAGAGAACGGATGGTACGGGCTTCTGGCAGGCCTGTTTCAGTCTCTGCTTGAAAACCGGTGACTAGGACGGCTACATCCTCTTCCAAATTTGACAGCAGAATTTCTTGGCCTGCTGCATCTTCGAAAGTGGTGTTAGTGGTAATCTTAATTTCCTGTTCACTGCCGTTGCTGCGGGTGGTGACAATGATAGCAGTCCGGGAAATAGATGAGATTGTGCCTAAGGTAACAAACTGGCTTCTGGGGCGAAGGGAAGTGTTGGATATGACAATATAGTTGGGATCAATGGCCGTGACTTCATTGGGGGTGCCGAGCACGGTTGCCCAGTTGCCGACGACAATATCATCAATTTCGATTGTTTGGTCGCCGCGGAGAATTTGAGTGGACTCGGTGATGGGAATGATGGTTTGGCCGGAGTTGTTTTTGATGGTGATGGCTTCGCCGGTGACGCGGATGATTTCCCCGACTATGGCTCGTTTGTCACTGATAATCGAGTCGATGACACCTCGAATCTTGGCCGCAG
This sequence comes from Patescibacteria group bacterium UBA1370, assembly GCA_002306315.1. Taxonomy (GTDB): domain Bacteria; phylum Patescibacteriota; class Microgenomatia; order UBA1400; family PJMF01; genus UBA1370. Next base: position 11,594 of record DBRK01000011.1, read on the forward strand.
CGTTTTCGAGTACCCGCTTTTTAACGTTTTCGGTGGCAGTTTCGTCTGGTTCAGTTTCTCTGGCTGCAGGTGAAGGCGTCAGGCGGGGAGAGGCTGAAGGATTGGGTGTAGGGCTGGCGGCCCTGGCAATTACAGCCGTGCTGATGCTGACTAAAGTAATCACGGCAAAGACAAGTGCTAGGAATTTGCCGGTGGTGTAAGGATTAATTCGTCTTGGCATAATCAAAACTAATTAGGCTTCCGGATAGGCTTCAGCTGAGCTGCTGGCGTCCTGGGTGGTTTTCTCGGAAAACATGTCAGTAACCACCACTACGCGCTCGGCAGTGGTGACTGCACCATTTTCGTCGACCACGTGGACAGTAATAATGTTGGTGCCTTGTTTCAGGTCAGTGCTAAAGGAAAAATTGCCGCTCTCATCTGAGGTGGTGATAAAGTCCTCATTACCGGCAAATAGAACAACAAATGTGTTCGGAAGCGTGGTGCCGGAAATGCGGACAGCGGTTTCAGTTTGGACAGTGCCGTCCTCTGGAGAATGCAGGGATAAAATTGTCGGGGTGTCCTGAGCCAGCAGAGCAGAGGCGTTTTCATCTGCGACATCGGCAACATCTGTCACCGGCGGTTCATTTAAGCTGGTTTGCACTCGGTAAATGCCATAGGTAATTACCAAGCCCATGCTGAGCCCAATAAAAACCGCAATTAGCACTTCCTTTCTCATACTAAACCCCATTATATCGTATCTAGTTCGATGCGGAAAGCTTGAAGATTTCCCCAAGAAGCTAAGCCTATACCAGGCAAAAACATCTGGGCAGAGTTCTGCTTTCCGTATGGAAAAGAAATGATATAGTATGTAATGATAGCCGCACAAGAGGCACAATTTGACTAGCGGTACAAGATTAGTGAATTAATGGAAAACCGAATATGATCCTAACTTACCACGGCCATTCCATGTTTAAGCTCAAAGGAAAACGGGGCACCGTTGTTACCGACCCCTACGACGAGTACATTGGATTCACGCCGCCGCGCCTCAGCGCCGACATCATCACTGTCTCTCACGCGCATTCTGACCACAACGCCATCGACAAAGTCACGGGGACGGCGCGGCGCAGCAATCCTTTTATCATCACCGAACCCGGTGAGTATGAAGTGGGGCGGATTTCAGTTTTTGGTGTCAAAACCCACCATGACAGCGCTGGCGGCAGCGAACGGGGCGATAATGTGGTTTTTACAACCTTGATCGATGGCATCCGGGTTTGTCACCTCGGCGACTTGGGACATGAGCTGACGTCGGAGCAGCTGGATGGGATTGGTCATGTGGACGTGCTGTTGGTGCCGATTGGCGGTACTTTTACCATTGATCCAGAACAGGCCATAAAAACTATCCGGGCTATGGAGCCGGGGATTGCCATCCCCATGCATTACAAGACTGCCAAGCACAACGATAAGGTTTTTGCCGACTTGAAGACGCTCGAAGATTTCCTGATTGAATACGGAGTCGAACCGACCCCGGTGGCCAAACTTGATTTGACCAACGCCAAGATTCCGGAAGAAACTGAGTTGGTTATTCTTCAGGAAACCTAAGGTACCGAACCCCGCCTTGATGGGGCAGGCCAAAGCCGGTTAACCAACCCGACTATTCTTATAATAAACAGGATATATACTAGGACAGGTATATGGCAGCTACTCCCGGAGGCAGAGTCCCTCCTCATAATCTCGATGCTGAGCGCTCCACGTTAGGGGCAATCCTGATTGATCCCGATGCTATTGTTAAAATTGCGGACAAGCTTACGCCTGAGGCTTTTTATGAGCCAGCTCACCAATACATTTATGAAGCTATGGAGCGGCTGTATGAAGACCGCCAGCCGATTGACGTCGTTACTTTGACAGACCAGCTAAAAAAGATGAAAAAGCTCTCCAAGGCAGGGGGTACTGCCGGAGTTGCAGATCTTTCCACCTCGGTTTCTACAGCTGCCAATATTTCCCACTATGCTGATTTAGTCATCGAGGCATATGTCAAGCGACGCTTGATCAGCATGGGATCGCAGCTGACAGAGTTAGCTTTTGATCCGGCCAAAGAGGTCGAGGATTTGATTGATTTGTCTGAACAGCAGGTGTTTTCTTTGTCCAGCACCCGCAATGCCAGGGCATTTATTCCGATCAAGGATACTTTGGTGGAAAGTTTTGAACGTTTGGATGAGCTGCAGCGCACGGGCGGCGAACTGCGGGGCATACCAACCGGGTTTGCCGACCTGGATAATGTCTTGGCGGGTTTTCAAAAATCCAACTTGATTATTTTGGCGGCACGGCCGGGTACAGGTAAAACTGCTTTTTCCTTGAATATGGCTCAGCATATGGCAGTTGTTGCCAAGAAGCGGATTGGCTTTTTCTCCTTGGAAATGAGCAGGGAAGAGTTAGTAGACCGTTTACTAGTGTCTCAAGCCGATATCGACGCCTGGAAACTAAAAACGGGTCGTCTTAATCAGCAGGATTTTATGAAATTGTCAGATGCCATGGGTGTCTTGGCGGATGCGCAGATTTTTATTGATGATACTCCCGGCATGAGCATTTTTGAGATGCGCACCCGGGCGCGGCGGCTGATGACTGAGCATCATATTGATCTGCTGGTTGTTGATTACTTGCAGTTGGCTCAAGGCAGGACCAAAGACAACCGTGTTCAAGAAGTTTCCGAGATTTCCCAGGGTTTGAAAAACATAGCCCGTGAGCTGAAAATTCCTGTCCTAGCTCTTTCGCAGCTGAACCGTTCCGTCGAAAGCAGGACTGACAAAGCCCCGCAGCTTTCAGACCTGCGTGAGTCCGGATCCATTGAGCAGGATGCCGACGTAGTCATGTTCCTTTACCGCAAGGATGAAGAAGTTCGTGAGGCGGTTAATCTGAAAATTGCCAAACACCGCAACGGTAGTCTCTCAGAAATTGAGCTTTACTTCCGCGGCGACAGGATCAAGTTTTACGGTATGGAAACCAAACGCGTTGGGGTGATGAATTAATGTTTCCAAGAATTATAAGCAGGGTTAAAGGCTGGCAGATGACGCTGGGTCTATGCTCCTGGGGTGAAGCCGAAAAGCAGATATACTAAACCACCAGACAAGGCTAGGAACAAGACAAAAAAGCCCAGATTAGATTTTAGTCCTTTGAGTGATTGTTCCGGATTGGGTGAGTCAGAGCTGATAAGAATGACCACCGCAACAGAGACCCACAAGGCTGCCCGAGCAACTACCGACCACATACTGTTGGCAGAAAAAATCAACACAGCAATTTGGCCGAGTGTTTCCATACATCTACTATGGAAGATTTGCGGAAAAAATGCAAGACTGCCTGGCGTATAGCGTGCTTTAGCAGATACGGTCAATTGAGAGCGCATCCAGGCGGTAATGGTGTATAATTGCCGATGTAAAACTCAGAAGCCGTGGTGGCGGAACTGGTAGACGCGCGGGACTCAAAATCCCGTTCTCCTCACCGAGAGTGTGGGTTCGATTCCCACCCACGGCACAGGTAAGGCAAGATTCTCCCAATAGTATGAATTATCTCTTTAATTGTTTGCCTGAGAATTTCTCGTATCGATTGGCGGCTCGTCGTTGAAGCAGTCTTATTATAGGTAAAAGGAATGCTAGACATCCCCCGTTTTCATTGAGTTGTTCTTCAATTATCTGCAACTGATAATAATTAATTTCATCGTGATTGGGTTGAGGAAGCTCTTGCTCTGCTGGTTTCATAGCGCATAAATAAATAGTTCTTACTAGGACAAATCATATCATCATTGAAGGACATAGTCTATCGAGCAGTACTTTTGAAATTTACCGCAAAAACCAAATGGCAATGATTAAGATCACCTGGGGTAGCAAGCCAAGGGGCATATTCAGCGTGGAATGATGGAAAAAGCCGTGGAAGTTGTTGACAGGCTTGAGGAGCCGCGGCTCCCATTTCAAAAAATTGCGCGGCGCTTCCAGCAAATCTGGAGCGATACCGGTTAAAGCGCCTGCCCAGATGTGATAACGAATGTCATCAGCGCCTAGTTGGAAAAAATACCAGATTAAACCAATGGAAATAATCAACTCAGCTATTTCTAGCATTATAGCAGTGCTGCGTTTGCGCCGACCGGTTGATAATCCGGTGCCGACATCCCAGTGAGGGATCCAGTCCTGAAGATAATGAAAAGCCAAAGTTGCAGGTATATATACTGCCGGATGGGGTATTTTGCTAGCTATAAAGGCTCCGGTTAAGGTATGGGGAATGGACAGCATAGCGAAGCATAGTATATCAGACCGGCGTTGATGTACAATACAGGCTAGCAAGGCAAACAACCTAACCGGCGTAGGAATGATGCCCAATATCAAGTAGTTCAAGGAGTGCGCGTGTTTCCGACTTTATTTTCTCTTGGCCCCCTGTCTATCAAAACCTTGAGCGTTTTTTTGGCGCTGGCTTTTATCATGAGTAGTTTTATATTTTGGCGGCGGGGCAGGGAAGAGCACTATAAGGAAGACCAGCTCTTTGACGGTTTTCTACTTTCGGTGGTAGTGGGGCTGTTGGCGGCAAGAATTGGTTTTATCATTATGCACTTCGGACAGTTTGGGGCGTCGGTTGTGCAGATGCTGGATATTGTCAGTAATCCGGGATTCAGTGGCCTGGCTGGAGTAGTGGTGGCTGGTTTGTATCTGTACCGGTTTGCTCAGCGTAACAAATGGGACGCCTATGAGATTATGGATTTCTGGGCAACGGCCATGGCACTTGGGCTGGCGATTGTATATACCGGTATGTTTTTTGATGGCAGCGGCTATGGGTACGCCACTGGTTTGCCATGGGGAGTAGTTTTTCCGGGGGTGGTGGAGCCGCATCATCCAGCGCAGTTGTATCTGGCTGGGTTCTACATGTTGCTTTTTTGGTATTTGTCTTGGGTGGAGTACCGGTACCGGACTTTTGAGTGGTACCGTTCCGGTAAGAAAACGGCTCAAACCGGATTTGTTATTTCCAGCTTTGTGATTGCTAGCGGTTTTATGCAGGTGTTGCTGACATTTGTAAAACCTCCGCTGATGACTTTAGCTTTTGTTAATGTCGACAGGCTGATTGCTTTTGTGCATCTCATCGCCGGGATACTGATGCTTTATGTCCGGGCTGGCCGGGTGCTGCCTTTCTCGGAGGAAAGCCGCAAGCGCAAAGCCCGCTTAGAGCGGCTGAAGTCTGAACAAATGCAGCATTAGTATGTTTAACATGTAAAAACCGGACGATGGTTAATTAAGCAAACAGAAAGTTAGATGCTGATGTCCCCAAAGCTGGCGGCTGGGTTGTTAGTTACCTTGGCCGCAGACCAAGTTTCTAAATGGGTGGCCGCAGAAGTTGGTATGCGGGTGGATATCAACCCCGGCGTTTCCTTCCGGCTTTTTGCCGGGGCCAGTCCGGCAGTCCTGATGTTTTTGGCAGTGATGACGATAGTGGTGCTGGCTGTGGGCTTGCGGGATATTTGGCAAAAGCACCCGGCGGCAGCGGGACTGTTTTTTGGCGGGGCGGTGTCAAATTTGCTGGATCGGGTGTGGTTTGGTGGGGTGCGGGACTGGCTGCCGCTGCCGCTGACCGGGATTCACAACAACCTGGCGGATTATGCAGTAGTACTGAGCCTGCTCTTTGTTGCTTATCAGTTAGTATTTAACAGCAGCTACACAGCAAATCATGAGAAAAAAATTTGAACTACCGGTGTTATTTGAAGATCAGGATGTGTTAGCTGTAAACAAGCCGCATGGGGTAGTAGTCAACCGCTCGCAGTCTTATGCTGATCAGACGGTTCAGGATTGGATGGAGGAGCATTTGGCGGGCAAAGAGTGGGCTGAAGGCTGGCAAAATATGGTTGGCGCAGATTTCGATCCCCAATATGGTTCTCCGGAAGAAATTTTTGCAGACAGGATAGGCATGGTTCACCGCCTAGACAAGGACACCAGCGGCGTGTTGGTTTTGGCCAAAAATCCCGGGGCCTTGGTAAACTTGCTCCGGCAATTCCGGGAACGACTGGTCACCAAGGAATACTTATGTTTGACGCATGGCAAATTTCGGGATGAGTCGGGGGTGATTGCCGCGCCGATTGGCCGCCGGCTGGCCAACCGTAAGCTTTTTGGAGTGGTGCCCGATGGCCGGCCGGCTGAAACTCACTTTCAAGTTCTGAAGTTTTATCCTGATTTCCGCCAAGATTTGTTGCCTCAGGAGAAACAAAACCTGCGTTTCAGCCTCTATCAAGGCTTCTCTCTGGTATCGTGCTTTCCCAAAACCGGCCGCACCCACCAAATCAGAGTGCACTTGCAACATATCGGCCACCCGATTGTCGGCGATAGTGTTTATACCGGCAAGAAACGTGCCCGGTTGGATATGCACTGGGCGCCGCGGCAATTTTTACATGCCCGGGCTTTGCAGTTGCAGCATCCGCGCACCGGCAAAACACTAAACCTCCAGGCTCCATTGCTTGATGATTTAAATGATGTGTTGCGGTTTGTTGGGGAAGAGTCGTACAATGGCTAGCACTATGGAATTTAAAGAAATCGTTTTCCCCGGAGAAGAAACAAAATTTATCGCCCCGACCTGGAATGATCTCCAGGAGTTGGCATTTATCGTGGCAACTGAGATTAGAAAAGACGGCAAGAAGTTTGACCGAATTGTGACTCTAGCCAAGGGCGGCTGGCCGATGACTCGGTCTTTGGTAGATTTTCTGGAAGTTGGCCAGGTAGCCAGTATCGGTGTCAAGTTTTATCAAGGCATCAACCGCCGCTTAAATCGGCCGGAAATTTACCAAGATTTGCCCATCGAGCTCAAAGGCGAGAAGGTGCTGCTTTTTGATGATGTGGCAGACACCGGCGAATCCTTGGAATTTACCACTGAATATCTCAAGGGACACGGTGAAGCTGAAGTGACTACGGCGGCATTGTTTTACAAACCTCATTCGCTCTACCAACCGGAGTATTATGGAGCAAAGACCAGCGCTTGGATAATTTTTCCTTACGACATGGTTGAGTCTTTCCACGTTCTTGGCAAAAAGTGGCGGGATAAAGGCTTGTCTGACCGGGAATGCCGGGAGAGGTTTGGCGAACTGGGATTTCAAAAGCGCTATATTGATTACTATTTCACCTGATTTTGCTCCTTTTTTATGAGCAGTCTCAAATTGCTAGAATCTTGGCTGCTATGACGGCGGTTATAACTCATCCTGTTGATGATTAATATCCTATAAAAAGCAAATTAGGTCTTGATTTCACTTTATTGCTCTGTATAATGCCTTTAAATTCATACATATTCGGTGTGTAGCGGAAGCATCGCAAAACGCTTTCGCTCCCAAGCAACAATCCTAGTTGGCCTATAAGCCGGCTGGGGGGATACCAAGTGAGCAGAAAGCAGTTAGCGATGTTTTTTATTACCAGAATATTGAAATAGTGAAAATTATGAGGCTGCATAATCAACACACTATTAAGCAATTTATTTTAGAAGGGTGGGGGAGTCGCGCCTAATCAGCGCGATTTTTTGTGGTATGGCAACAATCGAGGCAGAAAAAAATTTTTATCAAAATTTTGGAGTAGGTACTGCTGAGGAAGTCGCTAGGTCGTATAGGGTAGAGGTTCTTAATGAGATAGCAGGTGAGGTTGCAATGCTCCTAGTTTGTACCGGTAATCCACAGAAAGTTGAAAACTATGTTAAGATGATGAGCTACTTTTCGGGGAGACAGATGAGGTCAGGAGAGGTCGTTGTTTGGAGTAGACATACTTATCAGGAACCAAAATTCGTCGATCCTGTTGCTGTGGCGGAATCCAAAGTTAATCAAGCAAGATTGAACCCAAGTGAGAGAGGCAAATATGGAATACCAGAAAATTATGCGGCTATTGCTGGTGATATAAATGCGTTTGCTCAAAATAGAGATGGTGAATTAACAATCTTACATCAACTTTCACGTTTGAACCGGGCGCTCACACCAGAAGAGGTAGGTCTTGTACGTCAGATGTTGATAAGACGTTATCACGACCTTCCAAAAGAGAATGGTCATGGAAAAATACTATATGAGACAGGGACTTACATTCGAAATGGCAGGGAAGCTGGATTTGGAGATAAAATTGAAATTACTTATGGACCAATAGATATTGAATTGCTTGATCGGTACTTTGCACAAGCTGTTGAGAGTGGTTTAATAATGTGCTCGAATATGCAGATGGCTGCTATTGAATGTTTAATCGAGAGTGAAGCAATACTGAGTATTTCAATTTTGCCAAGAGAATTAGAACTAAAAGGGTATACGCTGAAGCACCTGAGACGAGCTCCGACTCCTGCATTATTATTGAAGATACTGGAAACAGTATTAACAAACATACCAATCCACAGTTATTAAAAATTTCTATACCAATTTTCAAAATCATTAAACCTTAGGTGGTAGGAGAGAGTTTTGTATCAAGAAAACTTTGCTATACTAACCCCACCATGATCAAAACCCGCTTTCCTCACCAGACCTGTTTTTCCACCTCCTGATTTTGGCTCTTGTTGAATCGCAAAAAAGCGGCTTACATCAAGTAATTTTAAGGAATTCCATGTCAGAAATTGTTTTTAACATAATCGAAAAAGAAGAGCAGCGCCAAAAGGAAATGGTTGGACTAATTCCTTCAGAAAATCACATTTCACCAGAGGTGCGCAAAGCGCTTGGCAGTGTGCTATCCAGCAAGTATTCCGAGGGTTATCCCGGTCGCCGCTATTACGAAGGCAACCAGTTTATTGATGAAATTGAAAACTTGGCTCGGGACCGGGTCAAAAAACTCTTAGGAGTGCCGTATGTCAACGTGCAGCCGTATTCCGGTTCGCCCGCCAATAGTGCTATTTATTTTGCAATCCTAGAGCCGGGCGAGACCATCATGGGTTTGAAGTTGGCTATGGGCGGGCATTTGACTCACGGCCACCCTCAGGTGACTTTTTCCGGCCGTTATTACAACTCGGTGCAGTATGGAGTAGACAAGGAAGCGCGGATTGATTTTGCGGGCTTACGCAAGCTAGCGCATGAGCATAAACCCAAGGTGATTGTGGCCGGCAACACTGCTTATCCTTTTGAACTTGATTTTAAAGCTTTTAGAGAAATTGCCGACGAGGTTGGAGCTTGGTTGATGGCCGATATTTCTCACATCACCGGTTTAGTGGTCGCTGGCGAGCATCCGTCGCCGGTGCCTTACGCCGACATCATTATGACCACCACCCACAAGACTTTCCGGGGACCGCGCGGAGCAATGATCTTGGTGACGGAGCGTGGTTTGGAGCGCGACCCCGACCTGGGCAAAAAGATTGATGCCTCCATTATTCCCGGCCTTCAGGGCGGGCCGCACAACGCCACCACCGCCGGTATTGCAATCGCCGCCGCCGAGGCCATGCGGCCCGAGTTTAAGAACTATGCCAAACAGATCTGCCGCAACGCGGACGCGCTGGCCGGACGCCTGATGGAACACGGCCTCAAGCTGGTGGGTGATGGCACCGAAACTCACCTGATGGTGGTGGATTTGACCAGCTACGGTGATGGTTTCGGCACCCAGGTGGCTTATGCTATGGATGTGGCCGGCATTTATGCCAACCGCAACACCATTCCTAACGAACCATGTTCGCCGTTTTATCCGTCGGGGTTACGGCTAGGGACACCACTGGTGACGACCAGGGGCATGAAGGAAGAGGAGATGGTGCAAATAGCCGACTGGATTTTCCGAGTTATCGAGCATATCAAGGAGGAGCAGCTGCCAACCGACAAGAAAAAATGGGGTAAATTCATCAAGGACTTCAAAAAGCGGGCTGACCAAGATACAGAGCTGCAAAAAATCCGCACCGAGGTCAAGGTAATGGCGGAGAGGTTTCCGCTTTTCAGATGGTAGCTACTGCAAAATTTTTTCTGGATTTACTAGAACTCGTGCAGAAAGTGTGAATCCAAGACTATTCTCAT
>DBRK01000001.1:0-24159 GCA_002306315.1 Patescibacteria group bacterium UBA1370
CACGCACTCAGCCAGGTAGTGATCGACAAAAATTGCCTGCTTCCAGGGCGACATTCCGGCGCCCTTGATGGTCGCCAAACGCTCAATGGCATTCATCAGCGGCTTGGGACCGGAAGCCGGGCGGTTTTGCATACCCCGGATCGGCTGGCCTTTTTCCCGCACCTGCGAGAAATCAATAATCAGCAGTTCGTCTTTGTACTTCTTCTCGTAAGCCATGACCTCAATCATTTCCACCGCTTGCGCCCAGCCCTCGCGGGTATCGGGCACATGGAACCAGTGGATGCCATCGCCTTTGCCGTATTTGTGTTCGGCATCTTTAACACTCTCATCAGCTCCCCAAACAAAATCAGGGTGTTCGTCTGAAATGACGCAACGAACGTTGGGCATGTTGTCCCAGTTGACCACACACATATCGTCGTCATAAGCGCGACCGACACCGGAGCCGTTCATGAGCAGGTAAAAAAGCACGTATGAAGCAGATGCCGTGCTACAGTTGGTAAAAACCTCCATGTTGCGGCTGGGTTGGGTTTCATCGCCATGCTGGAGGTGGCGGCCCGACATCAGCATCGAGGCATTGGCTAGATGTTTTTTGAGGATTTTGTATTCCTCTTCGATGTGTTTTTTATCAAGGCTTTTAAAATTCTTGGCTAGTAAACTATTACCCCGGGCGACCCGGTCGGCAACTTCTTCCCAGGTTTCCCAGCGTTCGCGGCCGGTTTCTGCGTTGACAATTTTGCGCAGATAGGTACGGCGGGCGACTGCTTTGCCCATTCCCGGATCAAGCTGCCGGGAAGCAAATCGCATCCGTTTTTTGGGCAAACCGCGAGCCTCAAGACGGTCTTCTATGTCAGTAGCAGCATATGAAAAGAAACCATTTTGTTTCTTGGCAAAACCATTTTTCTTAGTGAACCCGTTGGTTTGAATGGCGGCGTGGCCATTGCTGTGACCGTTGGCTTTGGTGGCTGGCCGGGTTTTTGCTTTAAGGCCGTTGCCTTTGCGCCGGGCTTTATTTGCCGCTGATACTAATGCTGCTGTATCTGACATGAATGCTCCTCATGTACTTATTACTTTGATACTGATTGCTGCCAAATTCAGTTTTCTCAAAATCTCCGTCGGCGGCAGCTCCATACCGGAGATTTGCTAGTTGTCTTCTATCAACTTGTCCAGCTCATTCTTAAAATCTTCAAGACTATTAAAATCCCGATACACAGACGCAAAAAGCAGGTAGGAAAGCTTGTCCATCTCCCGGAGCCGGTTGATGACCATATTGCCGATTTCCCAGCTTTTGACTTCGCTGGACTGCTTTTGGCGGAGGCGGCGTTCTACTTCATCAATGAGAGCGTCTATTTCCGCCATGGAAACGGGTCTTTTCCAGGTGGCTTTGATGATGCCGCGGCGGAGTTTGTCGCGGCTGAAGTCCTCTTTTTCGCCTGACTTTTTGATGACCTTCAGGTCGATGCCCTCTATGCGTTCGTAGGTGGTGAACCGTTTGTCGCAAGCTGTACACACCCGGCGGCGGCGAACAGCGGTTTGGTCATCACCTACCCGCGAATCGATGACATTGCTGTCAGCGTGACCGCAGTAGGGACATTTCATAGGCGCTTTTCCTTTTTGTGTGCGGTTCAGATAAACACACAATGTGTTCAATTCTTATTATTTAGTCAGACGTATATTAATAATGCTATAATTTGTGGTTGTAATTTTGTAAGACCACAATATATTGTGTTTTTCTTTTCGCTGGGTAATAAGAATCTCACAGGCAACGGAAGCTTGTCAACTAACACAAACTATCTCAACTTAGTGTGTAAATGAATGATGAAGAAGGAAAAATTATTGAACTGAATTAAAAGCTTTGGCTTGGGAAATCATCACCTGGCTCTCACCAATCAACTTATCAATTTTGTCTTGAGTGCCGATAAAGTCGTCTTTGTATTGCTCCAGCATATAAGTCTGAATTTGCAGCCGCGCCAACAGATCAGCATTCAGTTCGCGGCTACGTTGGCATTCTTCCAACCCGCTTGCCGCCAAGAATAGATATTGCTGCGATTTGGTAAAAGTCGCCACCGCTAGTTCTTCTTGGCCGGCTTCAAGCAACTGGCGGGCGTGTTCAAACCTGCGCTCGGCATACGCAATCTGCAAAACTACCTTTTCGTCCTGGCTGGCCAGAGCCAACTTCAAGCGGTCTGCCCCTGCAACCAACGGGTATAAGAGATGATCGGGTTTAATCTCATCATCAAAGTAGAGTCGGCGCTGCGACTGCAGGTCGCCTTGGCCATGCGAAGAAACTTGGGCAGCCACCAACAAGGTGATGCCGAAAATTCCAATACCGACTAAAATTCCCAACACGGACAGCGTTAGACCAACTTTTGTCATAAATTTTGAGCGCACTAGCGTAAATTTTTCCAAATTTTCGCAACCTATTGCTTATGCAAAGAGCATAAGCCACAACTATAGCACAACCTACCAAAAATGCACCAGCAGGACCATCCCCCATATAGCATGGGAAAGAATCAGGGCATAAGAATTTCTGCGGGCGGCAAAAAGATAAGCCTGGCCGATACCAAAAAGCAGCATTAACAGCAGCTGCGGTAATACCAACGAAAGGTCAAACCGCAGCAGTGTGTTGGGAGCATGAAAGAGCAAGAATATCAGGCCAACCACGAAAACCTGTTCGGTGGTTGTCCAGCGGGTAAATTTTTCCTGAACAATGGTCATCACAAAACTATAAAACAACAGTGTCTCCCAGAAAGCTGTCATCATCGCCAAGAAAAACTCCCGCCAATACACCGGCGAGCTAAACACCCAAGCTGCCTGCACCACACCTCCACGCTGATATAAAGCCAAGATTGCGGAAACAAAACCAAAAATTCCGCCAAAAGCCAGTCCCAAAAGCAAACCATTCTTGAGTTTGTATGGAGCAAAAGTCTCTCCCACACTCCGGGAACCGGTCATGACCACATACAACCAAACCGGCAAACCAAAGAAAACCGCTTTGCCGATTGTTTCATCAAACCAAACAGGGAACTGAAATAGTGAGCGATAGAGCACCCACATGATAAAAATTAGCGTCAAAAGAGGAAAAAAACCAATGTGTTTATCTACAAACGAGCGGTTACTTTTTCTTTTTTTTGATGGCATCTAAAACAATTTCCAGGGTTTGCTGCTTATTGGTGGAATAGGTATCGATAACAATATCGTAGAGATCTTCGCGCCAAAAATCAATCGGGTCAGCAGGCTTCACTAGACCCCGCTCCACCACCCATTCCTGCCATTCTTGGGCGTACATCCGCTGCCACTTGTTGTAGTTATTAAGATAACGTTTGCTCATGTTTTCTTTGGCTTCCTGCGGAGTCACGCCGTCCCGGTTCACCACCCGGTCGATGCGCACTGCCTCGTCGCTGCATTTCATCAAGATTTTTAATGTCCCCTCGACACCCTGAGCCATAAAACCAGAAAGCCATGACTCAATTATCCAGCCTTGTTCATCGGTGAGTTTTTCCCGCATGCCGTAGTCCACTTGGCGGTCAAACTCATCTTCGTAATGGCTGGCGTCATGATGCAAACCCGCATGTTCCTGAAAAAGGCCTTTTTCTTTGGCGTAAACTCTCATGAACTCGCCGCCGCTGAAACCGCTCCAACCGGTAACTTTCAGCAAGTCATGCTCTTTGAGCAGATTCAGCAAGGTCGTAGAACCCGATCCGGGCAAACCGGAAATAGTGATATTGCGGTAGGCAAATTGTTCGTCGATTGTGGTTGTGTCGGGAACAGCGGACATGTTTCTTCTTAATTATTGCTTTGTCAGTGGTGCCCAAAACTCATCCAGGCTCCCAAATATTAGAACCGATAATATCACATTTTTTGTTAACCTGGAGACTTGACAAGTATCTGGCTCTACTCAAGGTAAGGCTAGAGCTTGCAAGCTATGGCTGCTTCCATGGCAGCAATGAGCAGCTGCATTCGCCTGCCGATCTCATCCAAAGGCAACAAGCCTTCCTCCTTGGGGAAAAAATGAAAAACCCGGTTGCGGCATTTTAACCAGGCATCCCAAATCTGGCGAGAAACATCAGCACCGCAAACCTTGGCCAGATCGTCAAATAACCAGCGGTCATCATGCTGATTGGGATTAATGTCCGGATTCAACGCCCGGCCAATCCGGAAGCGGGTGCCTTCGTAAGTTTTTAAGCTGATCAATCCGGAATCGAATAAATATTTTTTCAAAAAACCTTCATAGGCTTTTGATAACGGAAACAACACAAAGGAGTAATCGGCATAACCGTGCTGTTGCTGTTTTTCCCTTTCATAGAGTTGCAAAGACAATTTCACTAGTTCTTTTTGAGTCGGATCGAGGTAAAGGTACCACTCGCTGCCAAGTGTTTGTTCAACATCCATAAATGCCCTTTCATCAATCTTTTTGCAAAAAATGCTTAAGATTGCCACTCTCCTTTGGAGTGTTTTTTTGCTACACTATTCACTCACTAAACTAGAGAGTCACCGCACTCATCATACATGAAGCTACTCGGCAAAAACAACAAAACCATCCGGTCCCGGGTGAAAAAAATTCGGAACACTTTTGAAGGCAAAGCAAAAAAGCGAGGCCTTTTTTGGCGGATAATTACTTTCCCTTGGAGGGCGATAAAAAAAATTGCCGGCTTAATGCAATATCCGGCTTTCCGGCTGTTAATGTTATCCACGGTAGCAATGCTGATTATTGGCACAGCCTACTTGATTACCCAATTGCCCTCGCCTCGGCGGCTAACGCATAACGAAAACTATGCTGTCAGCACCCAGATTTTTGACCGTAATGGCAAACTGCTTTATGAGATTTACGCTGATGAAAACCGGATCCCCATTAAGTTAGCCAGTCTGCCACCCTATGTTTATCAAGCAACAATAGCCATTGAGGACCAGAATTTCTACAAACACTTTGGCTTTGATATTGAAGGTATTGCCAGAGCGCTGATAAAAAACCTGCGAGGCGACCGGATTGAAGGCGGCTCCACCATTACCCAGCAGCTTGTGAAAAATGCTCTGCTTACCAATGAAAGAACGCTGCAGCGCAAAGCCAAAGAAGCAATCTTGGCTGTTTTCAGCGAAATGATTTACACCAAGGAAGAAATTCTGGAAATGTACCTCAATTACATTTCCTACGGCGGCACCTCAGTCGGGATTGAATCTGCCTCCCGCAGATATTTTGACAAGTCGGCAGCTGATCTGACTTTAGCCGAAGCTGCCATTCTGGCAGGTCTGCCCAAAGCCCCAAGCATCTACTCACCCTTCGGCTCCAATCCGGAAGCAGCCAAAGCCCGCCAGCTAGAAGTCTTGCGGCGGATGCGTGAAGACGGTTTCATCACCAGCGAGCAAGAAGAAGCTGCCGGCAAAGAGGTCATCAACTTTGCTCTGTCCAAGACCGATATTCAGGCTCCGCACTTTGTTTTTTATGTTCGCGATCTTTTATATGAAAAGTATGGTGTAGACATTGTAGAAAAAGGCGGGCTGAGGGTCACCACCACGCTGGATCTAGACATGCAAAATGCCGCCCAAGCTTCCGTGTCCGCCGAGGTAGAAAAACTTGCCTCAAGCCGAGTCGGCAACGGTGCCGCCATCATTGCCAAACCCAACACCGGCGAGATTTTGGCCATGGTTGGCAGCAAAGATTATTTCGACACCGCCGCCGACGGCCAGGTAAATGTGACCATTGCCCAACGCCAACCCGGTTCTTCTATCAAGCCACTGATGTACGCGACGGCATTTCAACAAAAAACCCTCAATCCCGGCAGCATAATCCTGGATATCCCCACTTGTTTTTCCACTGCCGGCCAACCGCCTTATTGCCCGAAAAATTATGATGGCTCATTCCGCGGACCGGTAACTGTGCGTGAGTCGCTCGGCAACTCCCTGAACATCCCCGCTGTTAAAGCTTTGCGAACTATTGGAGTTGAAAACTTCATGGCTCAAGCCACAGAAATGGGTATTTCTACCTGGAAGGATCCCTCCAATTACGGTCTGTCGTTGACTTTGGGCGGTGGCGAGGTGCGGATGATTGACATGGTTCAAGCTTTTAGCGTCTTAGCTAATGAAGGTGTGAAAGTGCCGCTGACACCAATTCTCAGGATTGAAGATTACACTGGCAAAGTTTATGAAGAACTAAATGCCGAAGAAAGGATCGAAACTCTCAATTACCTCAGTCAGACTCCGGATGAAGCTGAAGCCAAAGGCCTGAAGCGAGTCATGGACCGGGCTCCAGCCTATCTTGTCAGCCATATCCTCCAAGACAATCGGGCGCGGACTAGGGCTTTCGGCCCCCGCTCCGAACTGGTTATTCCGGGGCAAATTGTCAGCGTTAAAACCGGCACTACCAACGATCTCAAAGACAACTGGACCATTGGTTATACGCCGGAGTATATTGTCGCCACCTGGGTCGGCAACAATGACAGCACACCAATGAATCGACGGGTGGTTTCTGGCGTCACCGGAGCAGCCCCGATTTGGAATGACATTATGAGTTTTGTCCTTCAAGGCAAAGAAGCAAAATGGCAGGAAAAACCGGCGGACGTCGCTTCCGGCCCGGTTTGCGTCAACGGCATGCCCCCGGGAGAGAACAATCGCTGCTCAGGCCGCCAGCAAGAGCTTTATTGGGTAGCCAGCCGGCCTTCATATTCCAATGTAGTCACCAAGGAATACTGGATAGATCCCAAGACGGGTTTGCCCCCGCCGTTTGGTGAACAAGTTGATGGATTGGTTTTAGAAACCCGGACGTTTTACCAAGATCCTGTTACCGAATTCTATTGCTCAGATTGCAACCGGCCAACCAACGAAGAAGGGGAAGTCCAGTACGAGCAACACGTTGTTGATGAACGCTTTGAAATCAGTGAGAGCAGGTTTTTCGAACAAACAAGCTTCAGCCCTCCAGCCAAAGAAAATGACGGTGAGGATGATTGACAAAGCGCGGGTCTGATATACAATGCGCGTTGATTGCAAACCTGAGGAATGAATCAAAAACTGATCAAAGCGCCTGCCTCCAGTTCTGTCCGTGCCGTCAGGAAACCTGGTTTCTGGCAGCGGCGGAAAACCCTTCTCAAAGCCCTCATTGTGGCAGTAGTTTTTTCTATTAGTCTTGTTTCAACCATTTTGTGGTGGAATTTTGAGGTGCCATTGATCTCGCCAGTAAGTTCATTTTCCACTATTTCTTTCCTGCAAAAACCAACAACTAATAATTCTGACAAGGTCGTTTACGGCTTTTTGCCATACTGGAATATTAAAACCGTCAACCTGCAGCCTGAGCTCACTCATCTGAGTTATTTTTCACTGACAATTGGTGCTGACGGGTCATTGCTGACTAAAACTGAGGATGGGACAGATCCCGGTTATAACAAGTTGCAATCATCGGAATTCTTGGATATCAGCACTCAAGCCAGAGAAAATGGCACCAGAATGGAACTGGTGGTTTCCCAGTTTGAAGAAGACGATATCAGCGCCTTTTTGTCCTCAACTGAAGCCCAGAAAAAATTTATTTCCAGCCTAGATAACGTTCTCTTGGCATATCCTTTTGGCGGAGTGAATGTCGATATTGAATGCTCTGGCGAAAGTTGCTCTTCCTATCGGCGCAGTTTGAGTGATTTTATCGCCAACTTGCGCCAGCATTTAGATGACAAATATGACCGGGTGGGCTTATCAATTGACATGTACGCAGGTGCCGCCAAGAAAGAGCAGATCTGGGATGTGGCCGCCATTGCTCCCAACGTAGATCATATTGTAGTGATGGCTTATGACTTCCACCGTAAAAGCTCACCGCAAGCCGGACCGGTGGCGCCGCTTTTTGGCGGTGAGGAACACTGGGACAGCGACATTAGCAGCCATTTAGCTGCATTTCTGAAGGTCGTGCCTTCAGAAAAAATTGTCCTCGGTGTCCCTTTTTATGGTTATGAGTGGCAAACAGTTTCCCGGGAACCTCAATCGCACACCTACCCTGAGACCGGCGCTACCGCCAGCATTGAGCGAGTGGCGGAACTGCTGGAACAACGCCAGGAGCTGGCCGTGGAAGAACAATGGAATGAAGCCGCCCTTTCACCTTTCCTTTCCTACACCAAAGATGACCAAACATACATGATTTACTATGAAAATTCCCGCTCTATGTCATACAAGCTAGACTTTGTAAACCAGCTCGACCTCGGTGGTGTGGCCATTTGGGCTCTCGGTTATGAAGGCCGTTCCCGCGAGCTGTGGGACGTAGTTGAACAAAAATTGTAATCATCTTTCGGTTATTTTCCTATTTCCGGATGGATTTTCTTAGGTGACTATCAGTAACTCAATGGTTCATACGGGGTCATTGTGCTGCTTCCTGCCGTGTGCTATTATCCGCCCTAAGAAGCCTGATTTTCATGAAAGTTCAAACCCGGTTGGACACAAGCAAAACCATCCCGCTTGCAAGCGCCAAACAACACCTGTTGCAGGTGGCGGTTCTCCAATACAAATCACTGACTGTTAAACCTAGTAGAAAACCTGCAAGCAAGCACTTAAAATTTGCCAGCTTCCGTCGCCCTCACTTTGGGGTGAAGATCCCAAAAATTTACCGTCCGCAACTTATCCGCCGCCGGCGCCGACCAGGCTGGCCGCGTCGGTTGCAGCCCCGGCTGCTAAAAGCTCCCGGCCAAATTGCCCGCAAATTAAAAAAGACAATAGCCTACCAGTTGTTGCTTAACTATTTCTTGTCTTTTTTCTACACTCTGCAATCCTCTCCCAGTCATGTGGTGAGTGCTTTGCTCATGAGCATCGGTATCTTGGCGGGATACGGCATTATATACGACCAAATTTTCAAAGACCTGCCTGATCCGATTATCCTGACCGAGCGCCAACCCGAAGTTTCTTCACGGATACTTTCCAAGGATGGCGAAGTGCTGTTCCGGATTTATGACAACGAAAACCGGACCATCATCCCGCTCAGCGAGATGCCGCCTGAAGTTATCTTTTCTACCATCGCTATCGAGGACAAAGATTTTTTCAAACATAGCGGTTTTTCCATCTCCGGCATCATCAGGGCGGCTGTTGCCAACACCAAAGGTGAAAAAATTCAAGGCGGCTCAACTATCACTCAGCAACTAGTCAAAAATCGGCTGTTGTCTACGGAGCGTACCTGGACCAGAAAAATCCGCGAGCTGATTTTATCCATCATGGTTGAAGACAAGTACACCAAAGAACAAATTCTGGAAATGTATCTCAATCAAGTGGCTTACGGCGGTTCAACTTATGGAATTGAAGAAGCTGCTCAAAGGTATTTTGGCAAAAGTGCCCGCGAGCTCAATCTGGCCGAGGCTTCACTTCTAGCCGGTTTGCCCAAAGCCCCCAGCGTCTATTCGCCTTTTGGCGCCAATCCCGAACTGGCTTTCCTCCGTCAGGAAGAAGTCTTGCGGCGGATGCAGGAAGACGGCTACATCAGCTCTGAACAAGCTGAGGCGGCAATTAACCACCCGCTCAAACTGCAGCGCGATGTCATTGATATCAAGGCTCCTCATTTTGTCATGTACGTCCGCAAGCTGTTGGCAGATATGTTTGGCGAAGAAATGCTTCAACACGGCGGTTTGATAGTCCGGACAACCCTGGACCTACCGCTGCAGGAACGCTCCCAAGAAATTGTCACGCAAGAAGTAGATAAACTCGCTCAGCTCAAAGTCACCAATGGCGCCGCTCTGATCACCAACCCTAAAACGGGTGAAGTACTAGCCATGGTTGGCAGCCGCGATTACTTTGACTTTGAACACGACGGCCAAGTCAATGTTGCCCTGCGCCCCCGCCAGCCGGGCTCTTCAATCAAACCGCTCACTTATGCCTTAGCCATAGAAAAAGGCGCAACACCACTGACGGTTATTGAGGACTCACCGGTCACTTACCAAGTTGCCGGCTCACCCCCCTACAGCCCCAAAAATTACGATGGCACTTATCACGGCCGGGTAACTCTCAGGGAAGCGCTGGCATCTTCTTACAACGTGCCCGCAGTAAAAATGCTGGCGGGTATTGGCGTCAGCACTATGCTAGACCGAGGCGCTGAAATGGGAATTACCACCTGGGGAGACCGCAGCCGGTTTGGTTTGTCGTTGACTCTGGGTGGTGGCGAAGTTTTAATGACCGATATGGCCGCCTTGTATGGAGTTCTGGCCAATGGCGGCAACAAGGTGCCGCTGGACCCAATTTTGGAGGTCACTGACTACAAAGGCGAGGTTCTGTACCGCAACGAGTGTGCCTTGGACGGCATCAACTGCGTCGAAGCTCAAGTTCTTGATCCCAGCACCGCATACACCATCACCCATATCTTGTCAGACAATAACGCCCGAACTCCAGCCTTTGGGCCATTTTCTACCCTTTATATTCCCAACCAGGAAGTAGCAGTCAAAACCGGCACTACCAATAACCTCAGGGACAACTGGACCATTGGCTATACCACTGATCGAGTGGTAGCTGTCTGGGTAGGCAACAATGACAACACGCCCATGAGCTATGTGGCTTCCGGCATCACCGGAGCTTCGCCTATCTGGAACTCGCTGATGCGCTTGCAGCTTAATAACCAAAACCCCCATGTTTTCCCTGTGCCTGATACTGTGACCATTGCCAGTGTTTGTTTTGGACCGGAGGGTATCAATTGCGGCGAGTGCACCAGCCGAAGAAAAGAGGTTTTTGCCAAGGATAAGATCCCATCACGAGCATGTTTGTCACCAACAGCGCAAGGACAGGAAGAAGCTACTAGGTCTGGACAGCCGCAAAATCGCATACCTGCACCAAGAGAGGCTGGCCAACAACCCAACCGAGACCGGTTGACGCCGGCAGCGCAGACCGGATTTTAAGTAGATTGAAAAATTCACCGGTTTAAAATCATCACCAGCGCCGAAACCAATAACGTCAACAATAACAAAATCGGCGCCACCAGTTTTTCCAAAAACACCCGCTTCTGCTTGCGGATTTTCTCAAGCTCCCGCTCCTGGCGTTTGCGGCGGCGCTCTTCTTTGGCGGCCTCGATTTCATCCGCAGTTTTACGGCGGCGCTTTAACTCTTCGGAAATTTCCTCAATGTTTGTGAACATTCTGTTGCATGACTTTTACTTTGGCTACGATTAAATTGACAACCTGGTCGATAGACAAGTCGCTGGTATCAACCACCCAGGCACCATCCACGATTTTCAGCGGGTCATGTGTCCGGCCCATATCCTGTTCATCACGCAGTAGAAGTTCTTTATAAACTTCATCAAAGCCAACATCAGAACCCCGAGTCTGCAACTGCAAGTGGCGGCGTTTTGCCCGGACAACTTCACCGGCGGTTAGGTAGATTTTCACATCTGCATCCGGGAGGACGCGGTAAGTGATGTCGCGACCTTCCATAACCACGTTGGTTTTAGCGGCTATTTGCTGCTGCTTTTTAACCAATTCTTCCCGCACTTTTTTTAGCATGGCTACTTTGGAAGCGCCACTGCCTACTGCCTCCGTGCGAATTTTCCAGGAGACATCTTCACCATTCAGAAGCACGGTGGTCTGCCGGCCGTCCCGCTCATCATCATTGGGATTGCGCATCTCGATGCTGCTATCTTTGATGAGTTCCACTAGTTTTGCTTCATCATCAAGATCAATACTGTTTTGCAAAGCCAAGTAAGCCGTCACCCGGTACATGGCGCCAGTATCTACATAAAGGAACCCCAGCCGCTCGGCTACTAAACGGGAAACCGTCCCTTTGCCAGCTGCTACCGGGCCGTCGATGGCAATTTGAAAATGGTCTGACATCTTACTTTTTCCGGGAAACCTTACGCTTGGCGGTTTTTTTGGCTGCCTTAGGTTTGGCCTTTCTGCTCAATTTTGAGGGATCTACCAACCATTCGTCCCGGTCGGAGGTCAGCAAGCCCCCCAACCCGACAATAATTAAAATTAAAGGCCAGAGGTTATAAAACTCGGTGGGCAGCATCCGCAGCTGCGCGGCCAAGATTATTAACCCCATAACCACCATGGCTGCTGGCCAGAAAACTTTCTTTGGCATATTCACTCCTTTTATTAGCCGTTTTGCTAACCGGCAACAATTACTTACTTAATTTCCTTGTCCTAAGTATAAAAGGAAACACGACCGTGGTTAAGAGGTAGATAGTAAATTGCTATCGGCGGTATTTCATTTCCCGGGCCAAGTCGCGCTCGAGATCGCGCTTTTTGAGCTTTGCCCGCTTTTCGTGCTGCTTGAGACCGCGGCCAACGCCCACCTCCAGTTTAATGTGTCGACCAACTAGATTAATCGCCAGGGGAACAAGGGTTCTGCCTTTCTGTTCCAGGTGACTCTGCAGCTGC
The DNA here is from genome assembly GCA_002306315.1 of Patescibacteria group bacterium UBA1370. Lineage (GTDB taxonomy): Bacteria > Patescibacteriota > Microgenomatia > UBA1400 > PJMF01 > UBA1370. Next base: position 12,309 of record DBRK01000001.1, read on the forward strand.
TCAATCTCCCGGCGGTTGAGGAGCAGCTTGCGGGTGCGCTTGGGTTCATATTCCCTGTTGTCGGCAAAGTCATAGGGATTGATTTGGGCGTTCAGCAAAAAAGCCTCATTGCCGATGATTTTTACATAACTGCCGGATAAACTGCCTTTTTTAGCACGCAAACTCTTCACCTCCGGGCCAGTCAGCACCATACCCGCGGTGTAGGTTTTGTCGATAGCATACTCGCTCCGGGCTTTCCGGTTGGCAATTAACAACATATTGCCATTATACCAGGCAAAACCACCCATGATGACGGAATGTTTTACAGGGAAATTTCAAAAATTATTGAACCGCTGACTGCAAAAGCCTTGTTCATGCCCTCATCAACAAACACACTGCCGGCAGAAGCCAGCGATCCGCTCTTTACTTCACGAATAAAATCTCCGTTTTTAGACAGGATAACTAACCGGCTGCGTTCCGGCTCCAACACATAGAGATGTTCTTGATTTTCATCTGTAGCTAGATAAAGTCTGGTTGAAAAAGGTTCTGGCAATCCTTTAATTGCAAACTCTGCTGGCCGGCCGGATGCAAAGCGATGAATCTGGCCGTCATTGGTGCCAATCCAAATCTCACCGTCGATTGCCCAACTGCTGATTTGTTGATAATCCAACCCCAGCGCCGCTTGCATCCATCCGATCGGATCAGAGAAACCGTTGTCAGTTGACGCATAACGGTAAATATTGCGTTTAGCCGGATTCAGTGCGTAAACAAAACGATCGTACGCACCCAGGAGCTGCGCATCGCGATTGGAATCGCCCTCTGCGATGAGTTCAGTAGTGTCGCCTCTGCCCAGAGGCACACTGCGGATGCCATTGGCCAAAACCAGAATGTCACTTTCCCGTACCTTCAGCGAGCGGGGATTGTCTAGTTGCTGTAAGTCCACCAGAGTCGGCTGTTTTTGGGCTAAGTTTAGAATTATCAGCTGTTTTTGCTCCACATCCAAAGCCGCCATCATCCCATTGCCGGCACCAGCTACAGTCGTCAGAAAATCTGCATCGACCAAACGCATATCATAATAAATCGGCAGCTCAGATAATTCCTCCCGGCCGGATATTGCTGTGTGCAAAGCCCGGGCTTCCTCCAGTTGTTTGGAAATTGCCGCTGCCCGCAGGCTATTTCCGGCTGTTTTTTCTTGTTCATGCAACACTTCCAGCTGAGATATCACCTGGGCTACCGCATCCCGGGCAGCTACAGGATTGTCATTAACTTGGACTTGAGCATTGGCCAATATTTCTGCAAAGGGTTGGAGTTCGGTTTCGATTAATGCCCGCTGGCGGTTTTGGTAGTTGCGATAAGCAAAAACCCCGCCTGCCAAGACCAAAAGCAAAACCAATAAAAATAATCCAATTTTCAACCTTTTTTTTAACGGAGAGGTGCCGATATACACGCTCTTGCTGCCGAGATTCCGGCTCAGAGCTGTTGCCATTGACCGCGGATGCAAATCAGCCGGCCTGATTGAGATCAATCGTTGCCACACAAACCGCATGAGGCGATATAGCTGGCGACCAAGAACTTTTATCAGCCGCCAAAGTAAAAAAGCGAATTTTTTCAGTAATGATAACCCTTTTTTCACCAGCGGATTTTGCTCTTTGGGCGGCTCCACTTGCTTATCCAGGCCGAGTTCGGTAAGTACCTCCGGACTGGGTGGAGCAATGTTTTCCGGCGCTACCGGCGGGGTTTCCACCTCTGGCTGCGTTGGCTCTGCGCTTTCTACCTGAGCACTCTCAACCGTCTTATCCCCGTCTAGCTCGATATCAGCTTCAAAGAAAACGCTGTCCTCTTTTTCCTCTACCGGCAAACGTTCGCCGGAAACAACAAAAGCCATAGCAGAAAGTGAGGAATCAGCTTGACCATGGACGCCGGGAACTATGGAAGTAATGATAGTATCGGTATCAAAGCCGGTTTTGAACTTCAACTCGATTTCGGACAAAAACTTGCTGGCCGGCAAGGTTGTCAAAACCACTGTGTCTTCAGGAAAGTGTTTGCCGATGACTAGTTTTAACTCACTCGGACAATGCAGGATGGTGCCTATTTTGCCTTCTCGCCTGAGAAAAACACTGCCGCCGTAAGCAGCATAAGCGCTTTCGCTGCCAATAAAAATTCCGGCCGCCATATACAATCGGTTATCGCTATACTCCTGGAAGCGGTCTATTAGTTTTTCAAAAAATTCGTAAGCATTTTCAAAAGATGTGGGGGTGAACTGGGCGATTTCTTCCGAAATATCCCTTCCCAAGTTTCCCGCCTGACTGCCTTCCACTGCAAAAGCGCAGATGAGGCGGTTGGGAGAGGTGTGAGCATTCTCCGCCACTTGAGACCAACCGTTAACTTGGGGCAAGCCTACAACAGGAGTGACATGCAGGTAGGTCATTTATTTGATTTTACCATGTTTCAACCAAAATGCAGGATAAACAACCAGTATGTACCACTTTTAGATAGAAAAAGAGGCGTAATTCGGCCTTTTGTAACCACCAAAATCAAAGAAACAGTAAAAAGATGACAAAAACCAAAATCGCCAAAGCCAAGTGCACCCAACCCATCAGTTGGACGGTGCCTGAGAAATTAGTCTCAACCGTGTGCCGCATCAGGTTGATCTGCCTGGTGACAATCCCGGCAAAGAGCAAATAAATCAAGGCACCAAGGACATAGAAAATCTTCAACATCAAATGCAATGCAGCCTGGGCAGTGGCGCCATTAAGCGCCAACGATCCATCTCTCATTATCAATTGCAAAACTGGTAACATCATGAGACTCTTCCTTCTAGTTTTTCCCGCTCCTCCTCGATTACCATTTCATTGATGAGGCTGGTGACTCTGCTGGGGTGCGGCACGCCGGGAAATTCAAACTCGCGCTTCTCAGCTGCTGTCTGAATGACCACTGTGCCGTAGTCAAACAGTGTGGCTGCAAAACCGGCAGCCGTAGCCGTCACATCCTCAATGTTATCAATCTTGGCTGATGAAATATTCCGATGCAGCAAGGAGTCAAAATCTACATCCACAATTCGCTCATCAGTGATGATGTAAACGTTGTAAAACCAGCGCAAAAAGGACTCAATAATAAATCCCAGCACCAACAGATACCAGCCCACCAAACCGGCTGCATAGAACGAATCAGGCAAAAAGGAAAACATGCCAATACTGGTAAACAAAATCGGCATTGCTGCCAACACCAAAGCAATCAGCACCCACTTCAGCTGGGTAATCGGGTGCTGCCGCAACAGCAGAATAATATCTTCGTCGGGATTCTGGGTGCTGAAGGCAACATCCAAAGGCTTGGGAGCATAAGCGCCGATAGAATTCTGGGTTGGCCGCTCTCGGCGCATCACCTCTGAGTAGTCATCAACACTGCGTTTGTGGTGCTTGGGTTTATGAACCCGCTCATTGCGTTCTGAATCAGGGTGATCTTCGGGTTCGGACTGCACATCCTGTGTCGAGCGCTCCTCAACATCTTGAACTAATTCTGGTAAGCTTTCCTCTGCTTCTGATTGGCGCCGCTTGTGTTCGCCGCTGTCAAAAATATCAGGCATATAAACATTATAGCATTTTTAGCCTTGAAAATGAGACAACCGGCGATGATTAAGCCGGTTTCAAAAAATTTTAGCGCTTGAGGATTATGAGGAAAGTGTCTTGGTCAATCTCGACTTTGCCAAATTGCTTCATCCGTTTCTTGCCTTTGGCCTGTTTTGCCAACAGTTTTTTGCGGCGAGTGACGTCACCTCCGTAAAGCTTGGCGGTCACGTCCTTGCGGTAAGCTTTGAGGGTTTCTCGGGCAATCACCTTGCTGCCGATGCTAGCTTGAATCGGCACTTCAAAAAGCTGTCGGGGCAGGACCTCTTTGAGCTTGGCGACCATTTCCCGGCCGCGGGCTTCGGCTTGCTCTTTAACGGCAATGAAACTCAATGCTTCAATCGGTTCCTTGTTTAACAAAATAGTCACCTTTTCTGCTTCTACCGGCCGGAACTCCTCTACCCGGTATTCCATCGAGGCATAACCGGATGTCAGGGATTTGAGAACATCATGAAAATCAGTGATTAATTCCGCCAAAGGAATCTCGCATTCAATTTTGGTGCGATTGCCAATAGGCAGACTCTCTATAAAATGCCCTCGCCGCTCGCGGACCAAATTTAAAATATCGCCAATCATATCGTGGGGTGCATAAATATTTACTGCCGCAATCGGCTCTGATAGCTGCTTGATTTCCGATTCCTCCGGCATTTCCGCCGGAGTGTGCACCTCCATCTCGGCACCACTGGTCATCTGCAACTTGTAGGTCACAGAGGGCATGGTGGCAATCAGATCCAGGTTAAACTCACGGCTGAGGCGTTCCATAACGATCTCAGCATGGAGAATACCGAGAAATCCCACCCGCAAACCGCTGCCCAACGCCACCGAGTGCGTGCCTGTAAAACGCAGTGCCGCATCCCGCAATACCAGCTTGTCCATAGCGTCCTGCAGTAAAGTAAAATCAGCCGCGTCAATCGGATAAAGCTCCATGAACACCATCGGCACCGGCTCCCGATAGCCTGGCAGCGGGGAAATTTTGTCAAAGTAGCGGACGCTGGTCAAAGTATCACCAATTTTGAGTGAACGGACATCCTTGAGACCAGTGGCCACATATCCCACCTCACCCGCCTCCAGCCTAGTCACCGGCTTCATTTGCGGAGCGAAAATACCGATTTCCAGCGGTAAAAAGCTGTTGTCATCCGAAAAAAACTGCAATTTTTCCTTGGTCAAGCTGCCGTCTACCACTCTCACCAAAGCAATGGCGCCTTTGTGCTGGTCAAAATGCGAGGTGATTAACAGCGCCCGGAGCGGATCGTCAACATTGCCCTTCGGGGCAGGAATTCTTTCCACCACCGCTTCCAAAACCTGCTCGATATTTAAGCCGGTTTTAGCAGAAACTTGGATAATTTCATCCTCCTGACAACCGGTCAGTTCCATAATTTCCAAAACCGAGGTGACGGTTTCCGCCGAAGGCAAATCGATTTTGTTCAGGACAGGAATTACCGTCAGACCGAGATCCCTGGCCTGTTCGTAATTGGAAAGCGTTTGGGCTTGAATACCTTGAGTGGCATCAACAACCAATAACACGCCCTCACAAGCCGCCAAAGAACGGCTGACTTCGTATCCAAAATCCACATGTCCAGGAGTGTCGATTAAATTGAGAATATATCTGCCGGGCGTAGCTTTTTTGCCGGTGTACTCATATTCCATCCGGGCAGGAGCCAGCTTGATAGTGATGCCCCTTTCCTGCTCGATAGGGTTGCTGTCCATCATTCGCTCATGAAATTGCTGGCCGCTGATGGCTCCGGTCAGATGCAAAAACCGATCAGTCAAGGTCGTCTTACCGTGGTCAATGTGGGCAATGATAGAAAAATTTCTAATTCGGTCGGTTGCCATAGGTTTATATTGTACTCTGCCACATCTGGAAACAAGCCACCGAGTGTGGGTTTTTGACTCTAAAAAAGGTGGCTGCCGGCTGAAGAATGCTTATTTGGAAGACAACAAGGCCGAGAGCTGGCTCTTAAGGCGGGAAGCCTTGTTCTTGTGAATGATGTTTTTCTTGGCCGCTTGATCAATTGCCGAGAAAGCCTCGTTCATGGCGCTGGCAGTTGGCTGCTGGCGGAATTTCTTGAGCATGGTTTTCATCCGCGATCTGATGCGGGCATTGATTACAGATCTGCGTTCGCTAACCCGCAAAGCTTTTTTGGCATTCGGTAACAATGGCATAGTGTCCTTGTTTTCTTAATCCTGTTGGTTGCTAATAATTTCTTGTCCCCTGTGAGTCTGTCAACAGGGTTTAAGGTTGTCAAATTATACCCCATCGCTCCTTGTTAGGAAAGGGATAAACTAGAGGGAACATTCTGCGGGAAATTTAAAAAAGCCCATTCTGTGAGTCCTGAAATAAGCTATACTATGTTTCATGTTCCCACTTCCGAAATTACCGCTGCCAAAACTCTTTACTTCCCAAACCCAGTGGCTGGAAAAACAGCAAACTACCATCCTTTCAGCGGCAGCGATTATCACCGTTGCCAACATTGCTTCGTCCTTGTCTGGACTGATTCGCCAACGGCTGCTGATTGGCAGCTTTTTTCACACTGAAGAGTCGCGGCAGGCTTTTGAGGCATTGTTGGTTGCCTTCCAGGTGCCAGACATGATGTTTCAGCTGATTGTGTTGGGAGCGCTCTCAGCAGCTTTTATTCCTGTTTTTTCATATTTAAAGAAAGAAAACGAACAGCAGGCTTTCAAAATGAGCGCCATCGTGCTCAACATCCTGCTGTTGATTTTTATTGCCTTTGGGGTAGTAATTTTTATTTTTGCTGAGCCAATCACCGCCTTTAGGACCGGTCATCAATTTTCAGCCGATCAAGTCCTCATTGCCGCCAATTTGACCAGAATCATGTTGGTAGCCCAACTCTTCTTCGCCGTCTCCAACATGATGTCGGCAATTCTTCAATCTTATCAGCGTTTTATTTTGCCAAGCATTGCTCCGATTCTTTATAACGTCGGCATTGTCCTGGGTGTTTATCTTTTTGCCCCATATTTGGGCATTTACTCTGCCGGCGTAGGTGTTTGCATTGGAGCGTTGCTGCATATGGCAATTCAGGTACCGCTGACAATGAAACTTGGTTTTAAACCATCTTTATCACTGAATACCCGTTTTCCTGGAGTCCGAGATCTTTTTAAACTCATGCCCCCACGAGTGCTGACCATCGGCATCACCGAAATCCAAAATTTGGGACTTGGTTTTTTTGCTACCTCGCTGCCGGCCTTGAGTTTTGTGGTTATTCGCCTGGCGATAACCCTGATTACTATCCCCATCCGGTTGTTTGGGGTGCCAATCAGCCAGGCATCGCTGCCGTTCTTGGCTTCAGAAGCTGATGAAAAAGGACTAGGCCGATTCAAAGAGTTGTTGCTGCAATCTATGCATCAGATCTCCTTTTTTGCCATGCCGGCATCGGTGTTAATTTTGATTCTCAGGGTGCCGATTGTCCGTCTGGTTTTTGGTACTCATAACTTTCCTTGGACAACAACTATCACCACCGGCCGGGCAGTTGCCATAATTTCTGTGTCTATCGCCGCCCAAGCAATGGTGCAATTGCTGATCCGGGCTTTTCATTCTCTCAAGGACACCAGGACTCCATTAATTATTACCAGTATCAATGTCAGTTTGTATTTATTGGGTTCGGCTGCTGTTATTTTCCTGACAAACTGGGAAGTGGAAGGCATCGCAGTAGTGACGTCTGCCACTGCTTTCCTGGAGTTGATTCTGTTCTTAGTTTTCTTCAACCGCAAAATTGGCGGCTTTCTGGGCAGGTCATTTTTCTTCCCGCAATTTAAGATGGTCGTTGCCAGCTTCCTCATGGCAGTGTCACTTTACTTGCCTTTTAAAATTTTGGATGAACTAGTCTTCAACACTTCCCGAACCGTCGAACTAATCGGCCTGACCATCACCACCAGCACTATCGGCATGCTGGTTTATATTTACTTTGCTGCCCTCTTTAATATCCGTGAGTTGCGACTGGTAACCAGAATGCTCAGTTCGCTTGGTCGCTGGCAGAAAACTTTAGCCCGCTCCGGCGAGCTGCTGTTAGAACCAGGTGGCGAGGACGATACCTTGTAATTTGGCTGCCCGGAGGACAATGGCGGATTATATTTGGTGGAGAGGGGAAATTGTTATATGATAGGGATGCGATAGAACCTGCCTGCCATGCCTAAAAAGCCTGCCGACATTACCATCAACTTAACTCCAAAGGATCCGTTTTTTAATTCTGTCATCGGGCGGACTTTGAAATGGGCACTATCGGCGGGACGCTACATCATTATTTTCACAGAACTGATAGTGATTCTCAGTTTCATTGCCAGGTTCACTTTGGATCGGCAGGTGACTGATCTCAATTCCGATATCACCAAAAATATCTCTCTCATCGAGTCTTACGGCACATTGGAAAATGATTTCCGGGGAATTCAAGACAAAATCAATCACATTGAAACCTTGGAGAGGGAAAATAATATCGTCGAGGTCTTTCCCCAACTAACTGCAGTGACCCCTGATGGCATTAACCTGGAATCTCTCAACATTCAGCCAGACTCGGTAACAATCGCCGGCAACACTCTTTCCCAAAATGCTTTTAATTTGTTTGTCACCAACCTACAGCTCTCACCTGATTTCCATCAAATTCAGATCAATGATGTTTCGAATCAAGATGAAAACCGGCCGGGCTATAAGTTCCAACTTCAAGCCAAAACCAGGCCTCCGGCACAAGTGACCAACCGGACAACACAAGAAAATGACTGACCAATCAAGAAAAAAACAACTACGCAGCGCTTTAAACCACTTCTACGAAAACCCAGTGGCTAAGGTTTCTATTGAGTTGTTTCTTTCCATCGGCTTTGTCATCTTCCTATCGCTCTTTGCCATCAAACCAACTTTGGAAACAATGTCGGACTTGATAAAGGAAATTGAAGACAAAAAAGCTCTCAACACCCAACTTGAACAAAAACTGGCAGCCCTGAGTACAGCACAAAATGAATACCTCAAGATTGAACCCAAGCTGAACTTGCTGGACCAAGCCATTCCCCAAGAACCACAATTGATTCGTACTATGAAACTCCTGGAAAAACTCGCTGCTGAAAACCAGGTCATCATTGACGGTATAAGTGTCGCCGATATTCCGCCGGAAGAAAACGGTGTCACCGCCAGCGGAGCAAAACAGATGACGCAATTGCCGCTCTCAATGAGCTTGGCAGGCGACTACATTTCTATCCGCAATTTCGTGCAAGCAATTCAGGATAACCGCCGTAGTTTCAGCATCGAAAGCATCAACTTTTCTTTGAGCCAAGACCGCGAAACCAGGGAACTGCGGGCGACGTTAAATCTCAACGCCCCCTACCTGGGAATTGTTCAGCAGCAAAAAGGGCCAGCGGTCAACCAACAACCTGTAGAGAAAGTACTGGAGTAGAACATGCAAACTCAAGGCATTAGAGGTGAGTTTCTCAAAATCAAGCAAAGCCAACGTTTGCTGGCAGTGGCAATTCTCTTTTTCGTTATCGCCATTTTGTGGATAGGGGTTGGATTGTTCTCTTCCAGCAGTAAAACTTCCATCACCCCGCAGCAGAAAAAGCTGGCTGCCCCTTTGCAACCAGTTCTGAAAACAGAAGTCATTGACCAGCTCGAAAATGAGGTTTTTCATTCCGATTCCGATTTGGCAAATTTCACAATTTATAAACTGGCTCGGACCGGTGATAATCAAAGCATGACAGCTGTCAGCATCGATACACCCGACAGCCAGCTGCAGGATGAAATCATTACCACACCCGCTCCGGAAACCACTGGATTGTCGGAATCCACTGAGCCAACAAGTGAAACAGGCACCTCTGCTTTCTCTGAAATAACTGAACCGAACCAGGAACAACAGACGGAGACGCAATCTCAGACTACTACCGAGGAAACAGAACCTAATACAACCCCTGGCGAAACAGAAAGCGGTGCCAATGCTCCAACCACAACACCGTAACTTTTTGCTTGATTATGAGATAAAAAGATACGGTAGTTCGCCTCTTCTTCGCGTTGCGGTCTTGCCTGCAATTCTCTACAGTGATTATAAGCGTGCATTGCGCCTCTTGTGTCCGTGGGAAAAAGCATGACCATACCTGCTCTGCCAAACACTCTGTCCCAAAAACGCATCCCAACTATATTGGGGTTGGTGATTTTAGTGGTTGCCCTGGTGGCAGGTGTCTTCTTCATCGGCAAAGGCCCGGGTGTTTTTGCGCCGCGGGCGACTCCGGAAACCACTCCTAAAAACGTCAAAGTTACCAACGTCACCGACACTGGCTTCACTGTTTCATTTCTGACTGACGCCAAAACCGCCGGCTTTGTTAAATATGGAACCGAGGATGGCAAATTTAAATCTCAGGCAAGCGATGACCGCGACCAGCTCTCCGGCAGTGTCGGTGAGTACCAACTACATCACATCACTATCCGCGGTTTGGAGGAAAACACCAATTATTTCTATATTATCGGCACCGGCAATGGAGCAACTTTTGACAATAACGGCCGGGCTTTTTCCGTCAAAACTGCTCGCCGTGCCGGCCCGCCAGCCGCCGCCAAAACCGTCTATGGCAGCGTCACCAACACCAATGGCGGTCCAGCTGAGGGGTCAATCGTTTATGTTTCCAACACCAAAGCTGGAGAGATGTCATCACTAGTCAAGAACTCCGGCAGCTGGGCAGTACCATTGTCCAATGCCCGAGTTCCCGATGGTTCCGCTTACGCCCAAATCACCGATGAAGACACTTTGAGTATCTTGGTTCAAGGCAATTCGCCAACTTTGCAATCAAGTATTGATGTCAAAGTCGCAGAGTCCCAACCAGTGGCGACCATCACCTTGGGCGGCGCCAATCCTGTCTCCCAACCCAACCTAACCCCAGAGCCAAATCCCACCGAGACTTCCGAAGCAGTCAGCTTAGATCCAGCGTTAACCATCACCGGCAGCGGCCAACCAGACGCAATCAACACTACCGGCTGGGATGAAGCGGTCAATGACAACTCCAGCACTACTGCCAGCGGTTCAGGCGCTCTGGCCAATCTGATGGATGCCGATGTAGCCACCTCCAGCGCTGTAGTGGACTTGGAAAAGGATGACGAAGAGGAACAAGTTGTGGAAACCACCAAGCCGGTAATTGTCGGCAAAGTTGCTCCCAACACTCCCATTAGGATAGTGGTGCGATCAGATAATGAAATCGAGACTGAGCTAATTACTGACCAGAACGGCCGGTTTGAACTTGATTTAGCTGCCCTGGAAGAGCAACTAGAACCGGGCGAACACACCGTCACCGTTTATTATCACGATTCTGTTACCGGGCAGGATGCTTCATTTACCAAAACATTTTATGTAGCCCAGTCAGCTGTAGCTGATGTCCCAGCAGATACCAGCAACCAACTTGCTCAAGCTGATACCAACAATGAGCAACCATTTGGCACCAGCAACCCTGTTCCAATTACCACGCCTACACCTACCCCGACTCCTACGCCAACGCCGGAATCGACAGCTACTGATTCCGCCACTCTCTCGGCGACACCGGCCACCCGCTCGGCTATGCCTGCTACCACAAGCGCCGTCCCGGTATCCGGTTCCACAGGCACTACCCTGGCTTTGGTGTTTGGCGGATTGTTCTTCATTATTTCCGGCACCTGGAGTTTCTGGATTTCTGGACAAATCGGTAAACGGTGGCAAAGCTAGTTTGATGGCTGGATAACCTATTTTCTTTCCCTAACCAATAAAAAAGCGCTTAATTCTGGCCTCGACCTATCTTCACATCCAGTTGCCCGGATATTATTGTCAGCGCTGAGGCGTTTCAAGACTCTGTTCGGGATGGAGAAGAGTTGGTTCCACCTCGCTCTAGAGACCAGAATTAAACGCTCTTTTCTTATTATTATTTTAAAGCTAGGGTCAAACACCCTCTAGCAAGTGAAGATACTGTCATAACCGCCAACTCAACGTACTGAGTCAGAGGCAACATCAAAGTATGTTCAATGGACACTTAGTACAGTTAGGCTGAGCCTGTTGCCAAGCTTACACCGACTGCCTATCAACGTGGTAATCTCCCACAGGTCTCATAGAGATAGTTCATCTTGGAATAGGCTTCCCGCTTAGATGCTTTCAGCGGTTATCCCGAAAGAATGTAGCTACCCAGCAATGCGCTTGACAGCAACAACTGGAACACTAGGGATTCTCTCACCCCGGTCCTCTCGTACTAGGGGCAAACTTCCTCAACTATCTAACGCTGACGGCGGATAGAGGCCGACCTGTCTC
>DBRK01000001.1:24212-25602 GCA_002306315.1 Patescibacteria group bacterium UBA1370
GATGACTCTGTTATCCCCGAGGTAACTTTTATCCGATAAGCCCGGCACCTTCCACAAAGTGCACGAGGATCACTATAACCTGCTTTCGCAACTGCTCGGCCTGTATGCCTCACAGTAAAGCACCCTTTTGCTATTGCACTTCCGGCCTGATTTCTATCCAGGCTAAGGGTACCATTGCGCGCTTGCGTTACTCTTTAGCAAGCAACCTCCCCAGTTAAACTACCCACCATACAGTGTCCTCTTTTGCGTTTGCAGCAAAATTAAGTGAGATCCTGCATATAAGACGGATGGTATTTCACTGACGAATCCAACACGAAGAAGGATTCTCCCATCTATGCTAAACAATCCCATATGCAGCATCAGTGTAAAGTTGTAGTAAAGCTCTACGGGGTCTTTTTGTCCTGCCGTCAGTAGGCCGCATCTTCACAGCCATTTCAATTTCGCCGAGTAGTAGTTCAAGACAGTGTGAGACTGGTTAGACCTTTCGTGCGGGTCGCCAATTAAGCGACAAGGAACTTCGCTACCATAGAACAGTTATAGTTACTGCTGCCGTTCACCGGGGCTTCTATTGAAGGCTTTTCCCGCCGAAGCGGAAAAACCCTCGCAATTAACCTTCCGGCACTGGGCAGGCCTCAGCCTGTATACTTCCTCTTACGAGTTTGCACAGACCTGTGTTTTTGGTAAACAGTCCATCTCACAACATTAACTGCGTCCGCCTCGCGGCGGAAGGGCATCTCTCGAAATTACGCCCAGCTGTTTTGCCGAATTCCTTAAACTACCTTCTCTCGCTCCCCTTGGTCTACTCGACCTGACCACCTGTGTCGGTTATCGGTACGATTTGATTAGTATCTTCTTGCGAAGCTTTTCCAGGATGCTGAACTCACCCATAATTCCTCCCCCGAAGGTTTGGAATCCCATCACGCCTCAGATAAACGCCGCTGCGGATTTGCCTGCAACGACTGCTTTAGCGATTGGATTGTACATTCACTGCACAACATGGGCTATCCTGCACCGTCCCTCCCCAAGTCAAACGATACTAACCAAGGACCGGAATATTAACCGGTAATCCATCGGCTACTCCTCCTGAAGAGGACTCACCTTAGGGTCGCCTAACCCGCACACGACGAACGTGGGTGCGGAAACCTTGGTCATTCGGGGTTGAGGATTCTCACCTCAATTTCGCTACTCATGCCGGCATTCTCACTTCTGATCGCTCCAGCAACTCCTCACGGGTCACCTTCAAAGCACACAGAACGCTCCCTTACCGCTCCACTGACAGACGGATCCGTCAATGAAACCCTAAGCTTCGGTGTTACATTTGAGCCTCGTTGGATTTTCGGCGCACTATTCCTTGGCTAGTGAGCTGTTACGCTTTCTTTAAAGGATGGCT
>DBRK01000001.1:25656-26652 GCA_002306315.1 Patescibacteria group bacterium UBA1370
ACTTAGCTCCCAGGTGCTGAGTGCCGCGGAACACTACATGGTATTCGGAGTTTGACTAGATGCTCGAGATTGCTCCCGAGACACCCGATCAGTGCTCTACCCCCATGCAGCTTAACGCGACCCTATACCTAAATATATTTCAGNNCAGCTATCTCCGGGTTCGATTGGCATATTACCCCTAACCACAACTCATCCGAGCACCTTGCAGCGTACACCGGTGCGGGCCTCCATCTGCCCTTCGGCAGACTTCACCCTGGTCATGGTTAGATCACCCGGTTTCGGGTCATTCACTAGTTACCAAGTCGCCCTATTCAGGCTCGCTTTCACTATGGCTCCGGTGCGTAACACCTTAACCTAAGCAACTAGCAAATACTCGCCGGCTCATTCTTCAATAGGCACGAGATCACTCCATAAAGAAGCTCTCTCTGATTGTTAGCAGATGGTTTCAGGTTCTATTTCACGGGGTCTTCCACCCTTCTTTTCACCTTTCCCTCGCGGTACTCGTTCACTATCGGTCTTGCTTGATATTTAGCCTTGGAGTGTGGTCACCCCAGTTTCAGAACGGAGTTTGCCGTCTCCGAACCTACTCAGGAATCCTCTACGCTCTCCGCAAATTTCACATACACGACTTTCACGTCCTATGGTCACTTATTCCACAGTGTTCTGTTATCTTTGGAGATACGATATTGAGGTCCTACAACCCCCGGCAAAGCCGGGTTTGGGCTATTCCCTGTTCGCTCGTCGCTTACTAAGGGAATCTCTTACGATTTCTTTTCCTGCACTTACTTAGATATTTCAGTTCAGCGCGTTCCCCCCGTCCGCCAAAAGGCGGACAGCCACCTGGTTTTCACCAGGCGAGGTTACCCTATTCGGACACCGCCGGATCACAGCTTTTTGCCAGCTCCCCGGCGACTTTCGCGGGCTTGGCGTCCTTCTTCGGTCAAGCAAGCCTAGGCATCCACTATCTGCATTAAGTCACATACTTTAATGTGCATT
>DBRK01000001.1:26738-32448 GCA_002306315.1 Patescibacteria group bacterium UBA1370
CTGTAGATTCCTGACCAAATTGGCCGGGTTCTACAGTTTTAATGTGTTTTAGCTGCCTCAAGCAGCTAACTATTAGCCTCCAGATTCCCGGTGAGAGTTTCCGAAAGCTAATAGTTAACCGCCTTTTTGTTTGTAATGTGCTGTCTCAATCTGTAATGTACTCCCAATTTGTAATGTGCCGCCTCAAATAGATGAGGGTCGAGTTTTAACCAACCTGATAACTGGCGTTTTTGATTATGAGCCGAGCTTTGCGTCAACCGCGAGGCGAATAATCAACAACGCCAGTTTGTGGACCCTAAGGGATTCGAACCCTTGGCCTCTTGTATGCAAAACAAGCGCTCTAGCCAACTGAGCTAAGGGCCCGAATCAGGTTCCCAGCGTCTTATCTATCTCAAAAATAATGCGTTGAGGGATTTCATCGGCATGGGCCGGATGAAATATCAAAAAATGTAATTTGTCTCCCGAACAGGATTAGGATTATAGAACACCGTTTTCAGGTTTGCAAGGACGAGTTTAGCCTGGTGGAGCGTAGGGTTTGCTCTATGCGGCCGCCCGGTATATGTGAATGCAAATCATATGGTTTGGTTTTTCGTCTCCGTTTCCTTGTTAGGAGAAGCAATTAAGCACTAATTACCTAATCTGTTCTACCCGTTCTCAAGCCTCTCTGAACCCCATCACCAGCTCTTTTTACTGTTTTGACTGCTGCATATGTGGCTGTTTCGGTAATTTCAGCAATGGCATCAGCAATAGCTTCCAGAAGGCCATCTATGATCCCCACAATGGTTTCCATAGGAAGTGCAACTGCATGCCTGGCCTTTAATTCTATTGCCAGCCTTAGTGCATGATCTTCAGCCGCCACCTGTGCCAATCGAAGTTCATACCCTCTAATTCGTTCTTCTAGTTCTGCACCAGATCTAACACCAGGCTGCCTGGTTTTTGAGAAGGTATCGTACCAATCTCCAAACCTATTCTGATGCCGATTTATCCTAACACCTCCATTAGGTTGCCTATTAATTACTAATTCACCACCATTGGATCCTTCGGCTTCTGTATGAACGGCTCTCAAACTTGTACCTGGAGATAATCTTCCGCCAGCCCCGTCCGGTCTTGAATTAATGAGTTCCTGTAATTCTTCTGGACTCAGCGATCCGAGATTTTGATATGCCTCTCTTCTTGAATTTGACATAATTTGTTCCTTTCTGTGTATGTATGATTATACTATACTATATTAGTTATTGGTATTTCCTACAAAAACTATCCAATTTCCAAACTTGCCCCCAGGGGAGATCCTGCGGGCACGCTGTCGACCGCTTGGTCAGCAGCTGCATAGAGAGCATTAGCCCGAGCCTCACCAACATACTTAACCACCACCATCTGTTCTTTAGCCTGATTCAAGGCATTGTGGCCAGAAATGATATTCCTGGCTATCTGCACATTCCACTTGGCCAAAGTTTCCAGAAGCGACCCGGCATCAGCAGAGCCTTCTGCAGCCCACTCCTCAATCAGAGCCAGCGGTATAGAAACATTGAAAGGCAGGGCGTGTTTTTGCTGGAATTCGTCCCGCTGCTCCTCCTTAACAACATGCGAACCAGCATAATCAACCAGGATTGATAGCGAGTCATGCGTGGCTTCCATGCCGGGACGCAACGGTTGTTTGCCCAAATCCCCCTGATTAAGAAGTGACAACAGCACATCTTCAATGGAGCCATCAAAATTCAGTGCCTGGGTCAAAGCCGCACAAGCTCCGCAGTGTTCATGCACCTCTTTGTCCCGGTTGGCAAGATCATCATGCAAACGCTCGTCTATGCAATGAAAATAATAGCCTTTGTTATGTAGCCACCGGTAAAAATCACCCATCTGCTCCAGCTCCTTCAGACTAAAGTCCACGCCGGCCACTTCTAAAACACCAACCTCTTCCGCAATCTCCTGAAGTGCCTTATCCCACACCGGATTGTCTGCGCCAAAAAGTCGCGGCAAACCGCCGCCGGCAGCAAAAAGAATTTTCCTTTCAGACAAATCCTCCAAGTACGCGCGGGGATCTGCTTTTACTTTTTCCCACTGCTCTTTAACTGTTTCAACAATCTGTTGCAGCTCTTGCCGTGTGGGGTGCTGTTCTTGATGCATAACTCTGCTTTCTATCTAATAATATTTTTTCCTTTGAAATTTTAACGGCAGGGGCACAAAAAAAACAGGGCTGTATAAAAGCCCTATTAGATTACTTCAAAATTCCCACCTGCTTGAGCATCTGCCGGTTGCGCTCTTTCATTTCTTCAGGCAACTCGCCTTCTTCCTCAAATTCAAATGGCAAAGCATCCTTGCCGGCCAAACCGGCATAGTGGGCAATCTGCGGCTCGAGTACTTGGCGGACGGTTTTTTCATCAGCGTCCCCGATCCAATCGGCGCTAATCAGGTAATGGCCGAGGTGATAGGTCTGCTCGCCGCCCCCCAGAGTGAAAGCAATTTTGGTGGCCAAATGCATGCCCTGCGGGCGCACCATATGGCCGCGGATGCTGTGATCAAGTTCTTGGGGATCTGCGAAAGGAATGTTGCCCGCATAAAGAAGTCCATGCTGGTCAGCAAGCACTTGCAGGTGCTGCTGGGCGCTGGCATTGACCTGCTCCCAGTTGGCCAAATCAAGTTTTTCCTTAATCCAAGCGTCTTCTTCTGAAGCGGCAATCCGCAAGTCATCTCCAAGGTATTTCTTGAGGATATTGACCGCTTCACCAAAGCTTTCCAGCTTGAAACCGCCGCCCACAAAGGCAAGACGGGTGCCTTCATTGATTTGCACGCCTTCGTCGCCGGATGTGATAACAAAAACCATATGCCTCCTCACGGCTGTCCTTACCTCTGGGGCAGAGAGCTTATTATACCATAAATCAGGCTAAATTTGGTGATTGGGGCCGGTTGGTTGGTTTTTAAAAAATTGAAAAGGAAAAAATGGCGCGTTTTGGAAAAGCAAAAAAACAGCCCCGCCGGTTAAGGCGGGGCGGTTGGGTCGGGAGGGGTCAAGGCCTGCAGACCCCTAGGGGGGTCTGCAGGGCGTCCGGCAGCCCCGGCTGACAAGCCGGGACCGGCAGCCCCTCGAGCCACCCGATTACCTCCGGGTGGCTGAGGATAATGATCGCCGCCGCGATGGCGGCGACGATCATAACAATGATGAGGGCGAGCCGCGGCTCGCCCTCTTTAAAATCAAACATCATTCCTCCCGGAGAGCCTAGATTTTCTCAGCCGCAGCGCAATCGCAGCAGCCGAGAAGGCCCTCCAGCCGCAAGTTTCCTTATATAATTAGAAAACCTAGGGCTGAAGGGCTAATCCAAGACTCGTGTTAAAGAGCTAGATTACAAGTAATCCAACTCTTCATTATTCCACATTTTATCTAAATTGTCAATATTATAGGACTATATACTTAAATGATTAGCCATGCATTTAACTATTGAAATTTTCTTGCCATTAACCTATAGTTAGAGAGAGTATTAGATATAGGATATGAGAATCAATTTCTCATTAATGAGTGTTATGGACCTAATTGATAAATGGACTACTCGTAGGAGAGACAGAAGTGTGGGTGGGCATACCATTGTAAGACCGGAAACACCCGGTGAAGCAGATGCAGCCCAGCTCACAGAGATGGCAGAAAAGCTTAGAAGAGAAGCGGAAGCAGCTGCAGGTACAATGTCAAAAGCTGATCAAGAAGCATACGACCGGCGCAGAGGCAGAATTTAGATAAAAAAAATAATTTTGCCAAAATACGATTTTTTTGTCTTACTTGTCAAATTTAATTAAGTTTTTCCGCTACTCGTCCTCTTCATCCTCTTCCTCCACCATATTCTGAATGGACTGGAGGTACATTTTCATGTCCTGCTCTACTTTTTCCCAGTCGCCGTCCGCCTCGCGGATGGCATTAAAGAGCAGATTCATGTCGATAAGTAGCTGGTCGTCGGTGACGATCATCCGTTGTTTTGCCATATTAAAACCTTTTCTAGTTCTTAATGTCGCTATTGTACTGAAAAGCGGGCAAATACTCAACTTTTCTGTCTGGAAAGGCTCAGGCCTACAACCCCTAATCCAAAAACCCCCGCACTATGGCGGGGGTTTTATTTTGCAACAAAACAAAGTCTACCGATATGCCACTGGCATCTCAGTCAAGACCAAACTCAGGCTCATGCGGCGCTGGTCAGGATCAACGCTCTCAACATGGACTGTAATCTGGTCACCGCGCTTGAGCTCAGTACCCGGCTCCAGCTTGCTTGAGTGAATCAAGCCGTCTATGCCGGCCTCAACATTCACAAAAACGCCAAATGACTCCACCCGCGAGACAGTGCCGGAAATGGTCATGCCCTGCTGGTATTTGTCGCCGATAGCTTGCCACGGGTCGTCGGAAAGCTGTTTGATGGACAGATTCAGCTTGCCAGTCTTGTCATCGATGCCCAGCACCCTGACCTTGACCCGGTCGCCGACTTGATGATAATCCTTGGGATGGGAAACCTTTTCCCAGGAAATCTCAGAAATGTGCACCAAGCCTTCAACATGGCCAAGCGTGCCGCCGTCCACCGGGACCTCCACCGTGATGAAGAGGCCAAAGTGCATGACGCCGGAAACAACGCCTTCATAGGTGCCGCCGATCTCGACTGCCTCGAGCGCCTGTTCTTTGTGGGCAATCTCGTCTGCCTCAGAAACATGGCGTTCCGAAAAGATCAGCCGGTTTTTTTCGCGGTCCACCTCAATCACCCGGACGCGCAGATCCTGGCCCCGGAGCTGGTGGTAATTGCCGACCAAATCCTTGCCAAACTGGCTGGAGGGTACAAAACCGCGGGTGCCGTTGACCACCACAATCAGCCCGCCCTTGTTGACATCGATGCCCTTGGCATCGAGAACGTCTTCATTTTCGTAGGCTTCCTCGAAGTAATCCCAGCGGGCATCGGATGCGGCTTTCTTGAGGGAAAGCAAAATCTGGCCGGAGCTGCTTTCGGCAGCAGCTACAACCGCTTCAATCTCCTGACCCACCTCAAGCTCACCGATATACTCGCGGGCGGCATCAAATTCTTTATCCGCCACAATACCTTCGGTTTTGGCGCCGATGTCAATGGTCAGCATCTTGCGGCCTTTGGCCGTAATCGTGCCGATAACTTTCTCACCCCTCTTGGGGACTACTAAATCATAATCAGCCAGGCTTAGGAGCTCCTCCATGGTTTTGGGGGGCTGGCCGGTGCGGCTGGGTTTGTCTTTTGCTTGGCCAGTGACGGGGGCTTTGGCGGCCGGTTTTTCGCTTTGGGTAGCAGCGGCTTTTTCCTCAGGTTCGGTGCCAGCGGATTTTTTGGCGGCCGGGGCTTTCTTTTCTGCGGCCTTCTTAGAACTCGCGGCTTTCTTTTTTGCCGGAGCTTTTTCTGGGGCTGCTTTTTTATCAGCCTTTTTATCAGCTTTCTTCACGGCGGCTTCTGCCTCTTCTTTCTGAACCTCCTCGGCTACAACATCAGAAGCAGCGATTTCTACTTCCTCCGCCAGCTCTTCCTTAGTGGGAGTTGCTTTATCAATTGCCTCTTTTTTCTTCACAGACTTGTCTTGTGTCTTTGTTGCCATATAAATTCCTTTCTGTGGGATTTTCCGCGCGGCGGCAGCTTAAAAAAGCACCGCGGGCGGTGGGGCAATCAGGCAAAGCTCTTATTTTTACTTGCCAGTAAGTGAGCATTTGTCTTGCCGCTAGTGTTGAAAA
>DBRK01000013.1:0-12799 GCA_002306315.1 Patescibacteria group bacterium UBA1370
GGGTTGTCCCCCTCATATTGCTTAATCTTACTCTCCAGCGCATCAATGCGTTCCTGGTCCTGTTGGCGGCGGTGTAGGATGTGACGGCGGACAGAGATAATCACCGCGATGAGAGCTAGCAAGATAATGAGAATGGCTAGGATGAGCTTGAGTGGCAGCAGCCAGAAGGTGGTTTGAGCCATAGCTATCTGGCCTTGAGTGCCATAAGACATGACTAGTTTGGCAGTATAAAGTCCATAGCCCCAAACTTGGTTCCAGACAGCTCCTTCTTCTTCGGTAAATTCCCGGCTTTTCAGTGGGAAGACGTTTCTTGGCTCGACCTGGACAGTGTCGACTTTGCGTCCAAAAATGTCATAAATTTCGATATGAGTCTGCGGCTTAATATGAATGTCAGAGGTATTTTCTACTGTGTAAGAAAAGGGCACAGGGCCGAATTCACTGAAATTAGGAGCGGAAAAGTCACGGACAAAGGCTTCTTCATTAATCGGGCCGTCGACAATAGTGTAGAGAAGTGTGCCAGGCTGCATATTGATACTGGTGTCGGAAGTCAGGGCGTCGGCGCTGTCAACTAAAGTCAGGGGTTCGTTGCTGGGGCTGTGCACTACCATGGCATAATGTCCGCCTGGTAGGGCATTGGCAGGGGTTTCAATTAATATATTTATAGCCACTGTTTCATAAGGCGCTATTACCTGGGAGCTAGGCACCATTGTAAGCCAGGAGGCCAGGCTCCAGCGGCCAGAGACATCAGAGGTAACAGGAATTGGGGTTTTGCCATCATCTCCAACCAAGAAGTCATAAGCTTTGGAATTGATCCACAGTGGTTTATCGCTGCTGTTGCGGACCCTGACTTGAATTTGCTGTTTTTCGCCCGGTTTGAGTATGAGACTGCCGTCGTCACCTTCGCGGTCGGGCATGACGGTGATGGCTACCTGATCGGGTAGATCGCTATCCTGGGCAGAGATAGGTTCTGGTGCTTGGGCAAACGCCAGTTGTCCGGTTGCTGACGCGATCGCCAGGCAGATGCCGGCGAAAAAACTGAAGGAAAGCCATTTTTTTGAGGAGGTTGTTCGGGCAGTATACATCTTTTCCTTTGATCCTTAGAATGTCGCTGTAGCTGTATAAAGCAAGTGATTTTCGTAATTGCCGGCAACAATCGTGGCTGGAATATTAACTTTGTAACAGACAAAAGCTTCGTCGTTGTCAGTAGGGCCAGTGTTTGCCATTATCGCAACTGCATCCTCATTATTCTCAGCATCGGCAAAGTGTCTCCAACCGTCGGTGTGTTCAAACTCTAACGACTGACCCGGACTGGTAGTAATATCCTCCAGCGAGTAACCAAAGCCATACACCGTATTGCCAGTAGTCAAGGTGCTCCAGGCTCCCTCCTGGGTGTCAGTAATATCAGAGCTGTCTCCTTCTACATCTGGAATACATTCTAGATCACCCGCACCGTCGCCGGTGCAAGTCTTGGCATTTCTAGACAGCTGGTCGCTCTCCTGAACCGTGACCACATAGCCGGCAACAGCATTTGTGGATACCTTCATAGTGTGGGAGCCGACAGAAGGGGCAGCGATAGTTAGCTCGCCAAAAGGCACGGTGGTGCCGGTAGTGGCAATAGTTGTAGTTAAACCGCAGGTGCTAGCAGAACTGGCTACAGATTCAAGAACAAAAGATATTTGCGGTGAGACTGTAGCAGTCACCCGGACTGCATCAATGAGGCCCACAGAAACCTGGGTGGAATCAATAACAGTGGGAGTGCTATCCAGATGCTCAACGATCATTCTGTAAATTTCTGCTTCACCTGCGACATAACCTGTCGACGGTGCGGGATTAATGAGTTCGTTGATAACCATTTGTATCTCTGTACCATCGTTGGTGCCAGTGTACCCACAACTAAAGACATGATATGTATTTCCACCAATATTTTGGTTACTAGAAGCTGAGCCACCACCAAAAGAGACGGCATTGCCAGAGCAAGTAACACTTGGAGTAGAGGTAGAAAAGTCCCAAAATTCCGGATCAGCAATATTATCTGCATTAGCGCTGCTGGCCGCCGGCACCAGAACTCGGACTGAACCGTCGGTAAGGAATGAAGTGGGTTTAAATTTGACCGTGATCTCCGATTCTTGGTTGGAAATGATAAAGTTGCCTGCAGTTTGATCTCCGGAAGCTAGGCCAGAGTCCAGCTGGATGGTTGTGGCATTAAAAATGCCATCAACAGCGTAGGAATTATCAACGGTGGGGATAGAAGCGCCAATACCAATAGTGTCTCCCGTCACGAGACCATTGGTGTTATTAGAGGGTTGGCCGGATGATTCAATTACTAATTGAGTTGATCCTATCGAGTTGCCGGTGTCAACTTCTCCCCTGAATGAAAGCCTTGAGTTAGACATTGTCACCGATACATCACTAAGGTTTCCGGCGCGGCCGGGTTGGCTGAAGCTGCCTGTCGCCACAGTCGCCAAGATTACCACACCCAGGGTGATTAATTTTTTTGTTCGAGATGAAATATGTTTCATGGCTGGCTCTGAAACCTTTGCAAACACTAGAAAAACACTATTTTTAGCGCTATACCAACTCAGTGTAGACACTTTTTTAAGTGTCTGCAATAGGTGGTTTCCAGGCTCATTTTTTAGAAAACTCAAAAAGTGAGGCGGCTGTCACGTTTTGTTTTATACCAATAACCAATTCCGATCACGATTCCTATGCAAATGGCCACAAAAAGTGAGAAAGGTAGCGCAAAAGTGGTAGCTGAGAAAGTTTCTGAACCGCTGGGGTTGGTCAAAGTGACACTAAACTTGACTGGACCAAGCAGAAAAACCGGGTCGTAAGCAAATTCAGTGGGAATAGGCAGTTCGCCTTCACCGGGACGGGGGTCGAGCTGCGCCCGCAGCTCCCGGCTGCTGAAGCCAAGCACCACCTCGGGGTAAATTGGAAATTCTGCCAAGGTTTCCCCGGTCCAGCTAGTGAGTTTGGCGCTGCCGGAGGCCACAGCCGCGCTGAAGCGTTCGTTTTTGACCAGCGGCCGGAAATTGACATTCCGGAAGCTGTCCACCAGTAGTGGAGCGCCGAAATCCTCAATCACTAGGCGGTTTTCCAGCTCGTCTTTTGAGGAAACCAAAACAATCAAGTTGCTGGCAGTGGCACCGGCCAGTGCCGCACCCACCCCGGTGCCAGCTCCATCGGGTGAGCTTTCAAAAACCACCGTCAGTGGGTATTCCTTATCCGGCGCGGTTGCTGGCACCTCAAAGGCCAGCACCATCTGGGCATTCTGTCCAGGTTCAACCACCACCGGCCTGAGTTGATCAGCAGCCATGGCAAAGTACGGGAAGGTGTGGCTTTCTTTGAGCACAGGTAGGCCAGTCCGGCCGTCAGCCTCGAAATCCACGATCTTCGGGGTGAGCGTCAGCGCCCGGCTGCCGCTGTTAGTTAGACTGATAGTGTGGTTGGCTTTGCTACCAGGCTTGAGCTTGAGATAAGCAGTGGGTGGAGTAATGCTCAGGTTGTAAAGGGCAGAAGACTGCGTTAACTGAGCAGGCTGTGTTTGAGCCCAGGTAGGAAGCGTGAATATCGCAAAAACTGCCAAAAGAACCATCGCAAACACGGCTTGGGTCAATAATCTAGTGTTGTGTTGAGCGCGGTTTTTCATTTTATTTTTCTAATACCCAGGCACAGCTACATAAACCACATTGGTGGCGTAGTTGCCGGCAGCTTGGCTGCCAGCTACGCCGACTTTGTAAGTGATTGTGGCTTCATTGCCGCCTGGATCAGTGACATTCGGCGAACTCATAACCACCTGCATGGCGTCATTTGCCTCCAGGTTGGCAAAAGGCCGGAAATAAGTTGGATCGAGAAATGTGCTGGGAACGTGGTCTCCGGTCATGTTGTAGCCAAAACCGGGCTTGGTTTCGTCTGTCCAGATACCGGCATTCGCAATATCGCAGCTGCTATCGCAGTTGGTATCCGGAATTTCTACAGATGGGNNCGCAAGGGGTGGGCTTCATAGGCATAAACGGCATAACCGCTGGCGCCATTGGTGGTGATGCGCATGGTGTGTGAATCCTCGACATGGTCATTGGGCGCCAGGGTACCGAAATCAATCTGGAGTTTGGAAATGCTAAAGCTAAAACGCTGCAATTGATAGATGTACTGAAAACCGGCGCCCACGAAAAAGCTGGAACTGCCATACGCACCATAGGGTCCGGCAACAGTCTGGCCGACGGTGTCGGTGACGATAAAGCTGTCGCCGCTTTTCTCACCAGAGGTTACATTGAAGTTGCCAAACTGGATGATAAATGAGTCGGACTCGAGGTTCTCAGCCAAAACTGCTCCCGCACCGGCGACGAAAGCCCACGTTAAGACAGAGGCGGTGATAGTGCGGCTAAGAACGGTCCTCAGGGGTGTCATAGGCAGGTGGGTTAGTTGGTGGAACTGGCGGTGGTGACGCCGCTGGCTCGGTTTGCTGGGCCTGATGTTGTTCGGCCATTTTCTTGCTTTCACTCTCGAGCAGGTCAAGTTGCAGAATGATTTCTTTGAGCGGGGTGTCTTTTTTTCCGGCTAATTCCCGGATGGCGGCTAATTTGGGAGAAAGGAAAGAGCTAAGGAAGGCGGTCAAAGTCTGTTCTTTGCCTTCCAGGGCTTCCAGTTGGCTTTGGCTTTGGCGAAGATTTTGTTGTGTTGCCAGACTGTTTTCATATTGCCTTTTGGCAAACAAGAAAAAAACCAAAATCACCGGCAAGGTGATCAGAGCGCCGGCCTCCTGGGGGCCGAACCTGCCGCTAAGGGCGTAAAAAAACAGCATTGCTGCCATGGCCGCGGTGATAGCGGCGCCGGCCGGCGCTGCCAGGGCTACTATGAATAAATAAACATAGATCGCTGGGTAAAAATATGACTCAATATTGCCGGTTGCGCCAATCAGCAGTAAAAAAGCAAAGGTCAGCAGCGGCAATTCCACTTGTGGCTGGTCAGACAGAAGCTGCCAGGTTTTTTCGCGGCGTAGTTTTCGCAGGATTATCAATATTAATAGAGTGCCGGCAAACGCTTGCATTGAAAAATTACTTAGCATGGGCAGGTGTAGCCAGACATAAGCCAAGGCCGCTCCGGCAGCTACCAGCAGGCCAGGCAGAATTTTTTGCATAAAATCAGTATAACTGACAAATTTTTGAGATTCTATATATAATACTAATGCCTTGCCGCTCTTGAAGCAGGGCGCGGCAAGATAGAGCCGTTCAGCACGGCGCATTATTAAACCTCAGGAGATTTCAAGGGCTTTCATGTCCAAACATTGGTACGACCACCAGCAAATAGAGCCCAAGTGGCAGCAAATTTGGGAAGAGATGAAGCTCTTCCAGCAAACCGAACGCCAGGAAACCGGTGGTGAAGCCGGCGATCCTCTGTATCTGCTGTTTGCCTTTGCTTATCCGTCTGGATCTGGACTGCATGTTGGTCATGTAGAGAGCAAAACCGCTCTTGATATCTTAGCCCGCTACTACCGGATGCAGGGTAAAAAAGTCTTTTTCCCGGTTGGGTGGGATGCTTTTGGTCTGCCAGCCGAAAACTACGCCATCAAAACAGGCATTCATCCTGCTGAAACTACCCGCCAGGCTATTGATACTTTCCGCCGTCAAGTCAAACGCCTGGGTATTTCCTACGATTGGGCTAACGAAATCGCCACCAGCCATCCGGAATACTACCGCTGGACACAGTGGGTTTTCTTGCAGCTCTATAAGCAAGGCTTGGCTTACCGCGGCATCGGCATGGTTAACTGGTGTCCTGGCTGCCAGACCGTGTTGGCCAACGAGCAAGTTGTCGAAGGCGCCTGCGAGCGCTGTGGCAGCAAAGTGATTCAGAAAGAGATGGAGCAGTGGTTTTTCAAGATAACAGAGTATAAGGATGAGCTGATTAGCGGCCTTGACCAGGTAGATTGGCCGGAAGCGACCAAACACCAGCAGCTTAATTGGATTGGTAAAAAAGAAGGTGCGGTAGTCAAGTTTAATCTGGCAGGCAGCAATCAGCAAATTGATTGTTTTACCACCAGAGTAGACACAGTCTTTGGAGCGACATTTGTGGTCATGTCACCGGAGAAATTCCGCGACATGGAGTTGGCTACAGCACCTGAGCAAGCAGAGTCTGTTGCAGCCTACATCGAAAAAGCTTTCCAAAAAACTGAAGAAGAGCGCCAAATCGGTGAAAAGGACAAAACCGGCGTCGACACTGGGCTCAAGGTGATTAACCCGGTGAATGGGGCAGAGTTGCCGCTGTATGTGGCTGATTATGTTTTGGGCAGCTATGGCACCGGCGCAGTTATGGGTGTGCCGGCGCACGATCTACGGGATTTTGAGTTTGCTAAAAAACATGGCTTAGAGGTAATCCAAGTCATAGACGGAGGTGCTGCAGCGGAGGGCGCAGAGTGCTTCACTGACTATGGCAAATTGGTTAATTCGGGCAAATTCGATGGCATGTCCTCCGAGGAAGCCATGGAGGCGATTCCGGCAGATTTTGAAGAAATTACCCCAGAAACCACCTATCGCCTCCGCGACTGGTTGATTTCCCGTCAGCGCTATTGGGGCGCGCCCATTCCTATTGTTTATGACCCAGAGGGCAATCCGCATCCGGTCAAGGAAGAGCACTTGCCTTGGTTGTTGCCGACAGATGTGGACTTCAAGCCCACCGGCGAGTCGCCGCTTAGATCCTCAAAAGAGTTTATCGAGCGCACCGAGCGCTTGTACGGATCGGGCTGGCGGCCGGAATTTGACACTATGGACACATTTGTGGATTCAAGCTGGTATTACCTGAGGTATGTAGATAGCCGCAACCAAGAAGCCTTGGCTTCGCAGGAGCAGCTTGAGAAATGGCTGCCGGTGGACTTTTACATGATCGGGCCGGAGCATATTGTTCTACATCTATTGTATTCCCGTTTTTTCACCAAGTTTCTGCGCGACCAGGGATATCTTAAATTTGATGAACCGTTCATGAAAATGCGGCATCAGGGCATGATTTTGGGACCTGATGGTCGCAAGATGAGCAAGAGCAAGGGCAACGTCATCAATCCTGACGAAGTCATCGAGAAATTTGGCGCCGACACTCTGCGTATCTATGAAATGTTCATGGGTCCGCTAGATGCGGATAAGCCTTGGGATGTCCGGGCGGTTATCGGGGTGCACAAATTCCTGCAGCGGGTTAACCGCCTAGTTTTAGGGGTAGTAGAGAGGGTTGGTGAGCTTTCAGAAAGCGATAGCCGGGAAAAAGCGGTTAGGAAACTGCACCAGACAATTCGCAAGGTGGGTGAAGATCTGCCGGCGCTGAAATTCAACACCGCTATCGCCGCCTTGATGGAGTTTATTAATACCTGGGATGATGCTGTCAAAGCCGGAACTGGCTTGAGCAAGGCAGAAACTTTGTTATTTGTAAAAACCCTGGCTCCGCTAGCGCCATACATGGCCGAGGAGCTGTACCACGCCTTGACTGGGGTGCCGGAATCCGATTCGGTGCACTTGCAGGGTTGGCCGGAGTATAATGAAATACTCGCCCAGGCAGATACTATCGAGATTGGCGTTCAGGTAAATGGCAAACTGCGCGGGACAGTGGCGGTCAGCCCAGATATGATAGATGACCAGGCAGCGGTGCTCGAGCAAGCCAAATCTATGGATTCGGTTCAGCGTTACTTATCAGGAAAAAATTTACTCAAAGAAATTTATGTTCCCGGCCGGATTGTTAGTTTTGTGGTCGGGGAGTAAGTTTTGGTTATTATTCCAGGCAAATTTCCGGCGGTGCCTTCTCCATTTGTTGCAAGCTTGGGTTGCTAAAGTTTGCTCATGTTCGGGCAACAGAGGTTTTCTATTGCATCCTCAATTGGTTGGTTGAGGCAGATTGGCCTCAAGTTGCGGCGGCTCACTGCCGGCAGCTATATTTTTGGCTGGGTGATGGTGGCGGGCGGCTTGGCGCTTTCTTTGCACGGTTTAGGTCAGCTTGGCAAGTCTACGGAGCAGGTTGTAGTAGAGCAGGTGATAGCCGACCAGGTTTCCTGCCCGAACTTGGCGGTGCAACCTGCCAGAATGGTTGATATTTCCGGAGCGGTGGTTAAACCGGGGTTATATCCTTTGCCGGCTGGGAGCCGGCTGGGGGCGGTGGTCGAGGCAGCGGGTGGTTTTGCCAAAGATGCCAACACCGTTTTTATTGCCAAGAATCTGAACTTGGCTCAAGAACTCAAGGATGGCGATAAGATTTATGTGCCATATGCCGGAGAAGATCAGGGTGAAGGAAAGGAGATTGTTGCCAGCGATGGCTCTGGCGCAAGTCCAGGCCTGATTTCCATCAATACCGCTTCTAAGAAGGAATTAGAGACATTGGAGGGCATCGGTGCCGTGCGAGCTGAAGCTATTATTGATGGCCGCCCTTATGCTTCGCTGAATGAGCTGGTGACTGAGGGTGTGTTGAGTGAGTCCGTGTTCAGCAAAATCGAAAAGTCGATATCTCTCTGAGTCAATTATGGGGCAGTTTTTATAGGCTGATATTTTCATTGCTTGGATGGAACGGTAAGTGTCATTAAGCGCGTAGCTGAAAATCCTGCGTTATTTATGCGGCAATTACTCTATTTTTGATATGAAAATAGCAATTGTGAAAAGTGCATTTTGTAAGGTAATGTCACTTATTGTCGTAGTGATATTTTTGAATATTATGCGTGATATATACTTACCCGTTAATTTTGGTCTTTTCCAACCATTAATTTTTCACAGATCACTATTAATTGATACACTAAGTCACATTCCCCAAAGTCGTTTTATAGAGAATTATTATTTGCTTCTACCAGGCGAAAAATGGCATTGGAGGCAGAGCTTTATTATCCATCTCTTACAAAAAATTTACTCAATTGGCACACAAAATTACCTGGCTGCTAATGCCCTAAAAATGGGAAAAAGATTGAAAGATGAGGTAAATGACTTACTGAGGAAAAGTAGGGTTTCGGCGTTTGCTTGGAGCGGACATTTGCTCCAGGCTTCTACCAGAGGAAAATTGTTTTTGACGTCCCAGATAGCGAAAAATCTTCCAGAACCGGTGGCTACCTTGTATTCTCAGATCTTATTCGGCAAGGGCGCCGGAGGTTCAAAAAAATTGAAGCATTTATTCGAAATTACAGGGACGCAGCATATTGCTGTTGTTTCCGGCTTCAATTTGACCTTTTTAGCACGGTTTGTGACAGCCAGCTTACAATTGGTGCTGTCAAAGAAGCAAGTGGCAATTTCCGTGTTTTTTGTGTTGCTAGCGTATTGTGCAATGGTCGGAATGGATCCGTCGGTGCAGCGCGCGATGATAATGAGCTCGTTTTCATTGTTTGCGAGTTTTTATGTACGGCGGCAATATCGCCCGCGTTACGCGCTGGCCGCCGCCGCGGCCATTATGTTTGCAGCCGATTCCACCATTTTCAGCAACGTCTCATTTCAGTTGTCGTTCGCGGCCAGCGCTGCCATCATATTCATTTTGCCGCTAATAGATCATTCCGATAATTTCATCGCCGCGATAGAGGCGGGCAAAGTGACAGCCAACGGCAAAAAAGCGGCGAGAATAAGCCCGCTTCAGCAAATAATTTCACTTTTTGCAGATTCCCTCAAGTTAAGCCTGGTGGTGCAATTGACCGTGGCGCCGATCTTAATCTACCATTTTGCCACTCTAAATCTGCTCGGTCCGGTAGCTTCCGGCCTGACTTTTTGGTTGTCACCGTTGATATTTGGCAGCGGTTGGGTGCTAGTGGCAGCCGGGATAGCGAAAACTGTTCTCCCAGGCGAAATATCGGGTATTGTTGGCATAATATTTTCCGTTGGCAGACTCTTGGCTGAGGTTGGTTTAGGGTCACTAGAACTGATAGCTAGGATTTCATTGCCAGAAATACATGTTCCGGAGGTGAGTATAGATCTAATAATAACTTGGTATATAGCGCTAATCATCATTGCTACAGTTCTAGGGCGCAGGGCAACCCTAGTCCAGGTGCCGCTGAAACTATGAAGATCGTTCGATTGACAGCAATTATTGCGGTGCTACAGATAATATTGGTATATCAATTAATAATCTCCTGGCCTGATAGCTTGACCAGAATCATTTTCTGTGACGTCGGCCAAGGCGATGCCATCCTGATCACCTCTGGATTTCGCCAGGTGTTGATTGACGCTGGTCCGGACAGGTCAGTATTAGAATGTCTCCAGGCGGAAATACCTTTTTGGGACCGCGATCTTGATTTGGTGGTGGCCACCCACCCGGATGCGGATCATATAGGCGGTATGCCGGATGTCTTTGAGCAGTACCGGGTGGGTATTTTTCTCGAGAACGGCCAGCAGAAGGACTCAGCAGAGGCGGCTACCCTCCGTCAGGCGGTTCAGGAGGCAAAAAAGCGCGGTACTGTCAGCTTCAGCGCTGCTGCTGGCCAGAGCCTTTTAATCGGCCAAAAAATGGCTTTTTCCGTGGTATTTCCTCAAGTAGAGACAGGGCAGCAACAAAGCATTTTTTCCCAAATAGCCGAAACTACCTTACAGGATAATTCAGGGCAAATACCTCAAGAAAACAACAGCAAAATCAATACAAATGATGGATCTATCGCACTAATATTGAAAATAGGGTCGGTGATGGTGTTTCTGCCTGGAGACCTCGAGAAGAAAGCGGAGCAAGCACTTATTGCCTCGGGCCTGCTAAACGACGTGGATATCCTAAAAGTAGGGCATCATGGGTCTAATTCGAGCACTACCAGGGAAATTCTCGGGGAAATCCGACCCGAAAATGCGGTCATCAGCTGCGGTAAAAACAACCGTTATAACCACCCATCACCAGAGGTTTTAAGCAACTTGGTTGCATTCGGAGCCAACATTTACCGCACTGACCAACAGGGAACCGTGATCTTTGCCACTGATGGAGAGCGGTATTGGCTGCAAAATTGATGCAGTTTGCAGTGGTTGTTAGGTTGTTAAGCAGCGAATAGTCTCCAATTTGGCACAAACTGCAAGGCTACGCAAGTAGCAAGTGGCAGCGAAGACGGAATTACTCGAGGAAAAATTTGAAAAATTGCTACAAAAAATCACGGGCTGTTAATCGCCCTAAAATCGGCTTGTCAGAGCAGCGGCGGAGGGTTTGCCTAGCTGCTGTGGGGCGGATCCTGCCGGCACAGACTTGGGATAGACGACATTTTCCCTTGAATTTTTGCCTGGTAGAAAAATATTTTCCAGGCAGGCAAGAATTACGCCGGAAACCCTTTTTGATGAAAAAGAACTTAGTTTAAAACCTACGCAATAACTCACTACACTTTGTAGTAAAATCCGAAGTTCTTTTTGGTGAAGGAAGGCGGCACGAGAGCAGTCAAACAACCCGACTTAACTATATCAATCAAAAAATCCCGAACACGGATAAAAAAGCCAGCTAAAACGAACACAATATTTTTCTCAAGTTAATAAGTCTGTAATAACAAAGTAAGAAAATGGCAAAAAACAAAATGTACTCAATATTAGCCGCCTGATTTTGGCAAATGTTCGGAAATGCCCGTAGCTGCTTATCTTCCATAACCGGTGTTTACCAGGCAAAAGAAGTGTTGTTTATGCCTCTAAGCCAAGCTATACTATCTTTGGTCGACTGGTTTGTTGGCTTAATCCCATCCCATTCGCCAACAATCTCAGCCATCCAATCACGGGAAGAGTATGACAACCGCTATGCCCCAAAACACCATTACCGTCGAATTGACCACAATAATTAATCAAGCATTGAGCAGTCTCAATTTGCCACAACAATCCACGGTGCACCTAGAGCATCCTGCTGATCAAAGCCATGGCGATTATGCCACCAACGTGGCGATGACACTGTTTGGCAGCAGCAAAACTAGCGGCGCAGAACTTAATTACCCAACCCCGCGGGCGCTGGCCGAAGCTATTGCCGACGCCATCAACTACCAATTGCAAAACCAGCTTCCTGCGGATGCTTCCTCAACAACGCCGTCGCCAGTTGACACCGTTGCCGTAGCCGGTCCCGGCTTTATAAATTTTTATCTCTCTGAAGCCTTCTTAGTGGCCAAAATGGGCGAGATCGCTCAATTTGCGGGGAACGGACCAGCAGAAACCGATTTAGGCCGAAAAGTCGTGGTTGAGTACTCTTCGCCCAACATCGCTAAGCCGTTTACGGTTGGCCACCTGCGTTCCACCATCATCGGCGATGCCATTGCCAACTTGCTGCAAAAAACCGGTGCCACGGTGTACCGTGACAATCACTTGGGTGACTGGGGGACGCAGTTTGGCAAACAGATTTATGCCATCAAAACCTGGGGCGACGAAGCAGCCATCGGCCAAGCGGAAAACCCGGTCAAAGAGCTGGTGGCCCTGTATGTTAAATTTCATGAAGAAGCCGAGAAAGACCCTACGCTGGAGGACGAGGGCAGGGCTTGGTTTAAAAAACTCGAGGATGGTGATCCGGAAGCCAGGCGGCTGTGGCAGCAATGCATTGAGTGGTCGTGGCGCGAGTTTGCCAAGATTTATGAGCGGTTGAATATTCATTTCACCGAGAACGACGGCCGCGGCTATGGCGAGTCGTTTTTTGAAGACAAGATGCAGCCGGTGATCGATGAATTGGCAGCAAAAGGCCTGCTTGAAGAGAGCCAAGGCGCCAAACTCGTCTTTTTTCCCGGTGACAGCCTGCCACCCCTAATGATTGTCAAAAAAGACGGTTCTACGCTCTACAGCACCCGAGATTTGGCGGCAGACAAATTCCGGCTGGAGCACTACGGTCCGGATATCACCATAATCAACGAAACCGGCGCCGAGCAGAGCCTGTACTT
>DBRK01000013.1:12895-14867 GCA_002306315.1 Patescibacteria group bacterium UBA1370
TCAAGTGGAATGACCTCAAGCGCAGTGCCCACTTGCCGGTGGTTTTTGACTGGGACGAAATTCTCAGTCTCAAAGGCAATGCCGGTCCATACCTGCAGTACACCTATGTGCGGGCGCTGAGCATTCTCAAAAAGGCCGCATTGGGGTTGGGGCAGGAGTTGGAAAGGGATGATCGTGGATATATTGCTAAACCTTTTGATACATTGCTTAACCTATCGATACATTATGGTTATCAGCTGAATCAGCACGAGAAAGATATATTGCGAAACCTATACACCTATTTTGAAGTAATAGAGTCAAGCGCAGTTGATTACGCTCCGCATTACCTGGCAAATTACCTGTACAACTTAGCGCAGCTGTTTAACGCCTTTTACAACCAACACCCGGTGGTGGGCGAGGAAGCTGTCGGTGCGGAGAGCACTGACGGCTTCAGTCCGGCTACCAAATTCCGGCTGGCCCTTACATTGGCAGTCAGTAGGGTAGTGCACGAGGGGTTGGAGCTGCTGGGCATTGAAGTTGTTGAGAGAATGTAGTTTTTCAGTCAAGAGAACACTACCATCTACAAGATACAACCATCCACGGTGCCAGCAAAAGGCGCCGTTCCTGCAATTTTTTCTTACTTTTTTCTGACCTCTGGTGCCAGAAGTAATGGTATACTAGTCTTCCTATGTTTGAGCATTTACAGGAAAAACTCAGCAACAACCTACAGATTATCCGAATTCCCATGCCCAGCGTCCAATCGGTGACAACCTTGGCTCTAGCTAACACCGGATCACGCTACGAAAAACCCCGCGAGGAGGGTATCGCCCACTTTTTTGAGCATATGGTTTTTAAAGGGACAGAAAAGTACCCGGACGCGCAGGTGTTGGCGGGCACAATTGACGCCATCGGCGCTGACTTTAACGCATTTACCAGCAAAGAATACACCGGCTACTACGTAAAATCGGCAGCTGAGCACATGGAAACCGCCATGGATGTGGTTTCTGACATGCTGCTCAAACCCAAGTTGCGTCAGGAAGATATCGACCGTGAGCGCGGCGTTATTGTCGAAGAAATCAACATGTACTACGACACACCGATGCGCTATGTCGGGCAGATTTTTGACCAGATGTTTTTCCGTGGGTCCGGCCTCAGTCACGATATCATCGGCTCCAAAGCCACCGTCGAGAAACTCAACCACGAAGACTTTATTGGTTTTTTGCGCCACTGGTACGGGTTGGGTAACTTGGTGTTGGTGCTGGCCGGCAACGATAAAGTTGTCAGCGCTCCCGAGACTTTGGAGCTGGCAAGCGAGCTATTTTCCAAAGTCCCCAATGAAGTCCGGCCCAAAGACAAGGTAGACATTGATCGCTGGATTTCCGCCAAAAGCCCGGTTTCTCCTCATAAATTGACAATTGAGGAACGCAAAACTGAGCAAGCTCATCTGGTGATCGGCTGGCCGGCCATCAACCGCCGTGATCCCGGCCGCTATGCTTTGACAGTTTTGAATGTGATTATGGGCGGCAACATGAGCTCGCGCTTGTTCACCGAGGTCCGCGAGAAGCGCGGCCTTTGCTACTATGTCCGCTCTGACGACGATTATTATCACGATGCGGGTATTTTTGGCGTTGCTGCAGGCGTCGATCCGGGTCGGGTCGAGGAAGCGGTGGCGGTGATAAAGGAAGAGGTGGAGCAGGCTGCGGCCGGCAGCAAGCCAATCACTGGCGAAGAACTGCAAAACGCCAAAGAGTATCTGACCGGCAGCATGACCTTGAGTTTTGAGGACAGCCGTAGCGTCGCCCAGTACTACGGTTTGCGCCATGTGCTTACCAACGAGATCGAAACCCCTGAGGAGACTTTGGCGAAAATCCGGGCTGTGGAGTTGGATGAAGTTCGGGAAATGGCTGCTCGGGTGGTCAAGGAAGGCGAGATGCGGCTGGCGGTAATTGGGCCGTTTGCGGATGAAACAGTTTTTCAAAAATATGTAAAATAG
>DBRK01000018.1:0-951 GCA_002306315.1 Patescibacteria group bacterium UBA1370
CCGTTATAAGTGGGTATGACTACGGAAACAGGAGATGTTGTGATTGGATTTGTGGACATAATCACAATCTATCATACTATTAACAGCACAATTCTGCTAGTTTCAGCCCTGAATCAGCTCTAAAACAGCTTGAGAAAATACGTCGCTGGAAAAGATTTTTGCGCGTTGTTCTGCTTGTTGCCTGTATTTATTTAAGGCAGATGCATTACTAAGTAGTTTTAATGTTAATTCAAAGCAGTCCTCTTTGGTCTGCCAGGCAAGATCCTCTAATTCCCGGCCAAGCACCTCAACCTGACCACCTTTTCCAACCACCACTGGGACGGCTCCGGCAGCCATCGCTTCTGCTGTTGAAATACCAAAATGTTCTACTAATTGTGGCTGAGTCTGCTCATTAATGCCAAATCCAGCCGCATGCCAATATATTGCCGCTTTCTTGTAGAGCGTGTTGAGTTCCTCCCGGCTAAGGTTTTCCTTAAATTCTATCTCGTAACCTCTGGCTGCTTTTTTCACCTCAGCAAAATAGTCTTTATCTTCGATTCCGCCCACCAACACCAACTTCCATCCTTTTAGCAGATTTTTGTTTTGATCCTTTAATTCCTTAAATACCTCAACGAGTACATCCTGACGTTTGGAATGAAGCTGGCGAAAAAATCTGCCCACGTTAAGAATGATTTTTTCTTTCTTTGCTGCAGTCTTGAGAGCATTCAAGTCAACTTTGGGATAAATCACTTTGTCTACATTTGTATGCCAATTATTTTCTATGACCTTCTTGGTGAAAAATGAGTTGGTATTAATATCATGCCAGCAGGCAAGCTTGAGCCGGTCAATTAATCCAGTTTTTTTGTCGGTGAAGGGAATTTGTACATGCAGATGATTGTTTTTTGCCAGAGAAAAAAACATTGAGCCATCCGTCCATAGGAAGAAGTGGTCAAATTGTCTCGTCCAGAGCAC
>DBRK01000018.1:1000-4233 GCA_002306315.1 Patescibacteria group bacterium UBA1370
CGAGTGGAAACCACCTGAGTCATATCAAAGAGATGTTTTTCTCCTCCGCCAATAGTCGGCATCGGTATGTAAGGGGAATAGAAACAGGCGCGCACACTACTCCTTGTCTTGCCACAATTGTTGAATATCCCGTTCGGTTTTCTGATACTTCTCGGCAATAGTGGGTTTTTGTTGGCGCTCCCACACCTGAATATAAACCAACATCCGGTTCATGCCTTGAATCAAGGCCTCAATCCAACCAACCATGCCTTCTTTAAAGCCCCTCTTCAATACTGCTCTCCGGAGAAACTCCATAAAGCCTTTTCGAAAAATAGTAAAAAATGTAACGGGTTTAGTGTCGGCTGCTGCTAATGCGTCAGCCTCCATGGGCGTCCAAGCAGCCGACTTGAACAACCCACTCGCAGTATCTCGATGAGTAAGATGGATGATCGGTGTTTTTATGTCAACTATGGCACCGGTGAATTCCGGGCTTTCGTGAATATCTCCAAACCAACCCTTGAGTGACTCTCTCTTAAAAGCTCTTGTCACGAAATCACTGCCCCAGCCGCCATACTTAAGCAATTGGCCGTAATAAATGTTGTTGCGCCGGAACCGCATGGCGTCCGCTTTCTGGGTTTCTGCAACCACCATCATTTCCTTTGCTAGGGTGGGAACGACTCGCTCATCTGCATCGATATAAAACACCCAGTCGGTTTGTGCTCTCTTCAGTAATTCTTCCCGTTTTCTGGCAAAAGAATTGTGACGGAAGGCAATAACTTTGGCGCCAGATTGCTCAGCAATTTTTGCCGTATCATCCGTAGAACCATCATCTAGAACCAGAATCTGGTTGCACCAACGCAGCGTGGCAATGCAGTTGGCCAGCATTGCTTCTTCATTTCTGGCAATGATCAGAGCTGAAAATGTTGGCCTTTTCATATTTTCTTTCTAGTAAACTGCTTGTTTGCCATACCGGTTAATCAAAGCATGAGAAACACCCATTCTTTTCTTCTCATTTCCGGAAAAGAAATCTCGATAAGCCAAGCGGAGTGCTGTCAGCCATTGCTGCCATTCGCCGTGTTTAAAGGCAAAAAGCAGGCGATTTCTGGTTTGATAATAGTCATGGATGGACGAACCGGCACCGCCGCTGGAACCCGCGTTTTTATGCCAGACAACCGCATCTGGACAAAAACCGATTTCGTAGCCTGCCTTATGAACCCGCATACTGAAATCTACATCTTCCAAATAGAGGAAATAGCGCTTGTCTAGAGTGCCAATTTTTTCCAGCACCTCCCGACTGATTAACATGGCGCAGCCTGTGGCAAAATCTGAGTGTTGTTGGTTGTCAAATTGACCATAATCAAATTCATCCACTCCCCTGTGAAAGGCGACCAAGTGAGGCCAGTCCAGTGCTCCACCCGCATACCAAAATATTTTGCCGCGTTCTTCTCGCTTGTAGCTATTTTGATGATACTCGGCGCCGGGAGAAAAATAAATTTTTGGACTAATAACTCCAGCCCTGGGCATTTCTTCTGCACACTTGAGCATATTTCTGAGAAAATCCTCGGAAACTACTGTATCGTTGTTAAGAAGCAGGATATATTCTGAATTGTATTTTTCGATGGAGTAATAAATACCCAGGTTATTGCCTCCAGTGAAACCTAAATTGGAGTTGCTGCGGATAATTTCGATCAGCGGGTTTTGCAAGCGTTTTGGCAATTTAAATGGTACTTTTGATCCATTATCGACAACAAGTGCGGTGAAATTATACCCAGCTGCCTTCTGTCCAACCAGCGACTCCAGGCAGTTTAAGGTGTAATCGCGGGCATTATAGTCAACGATTATAATTGAAACGTGTTTCACAGCACCCATTATACTCTAAATTTTCGCCTCAGTTTCCAGAACAAACGAGAAAGACCACCTGATTGACTGATGTGCCAATCTGCTAGCCAATAATCAAGATTTGCAGATAACTTTTGCAGAGAACGGACTGTTCTGCGGTCGGATTTGTACTCGGGAAAGCCAGCGCGCTCCCATTGCTTGAGTACTACTACCAGCTCATAGAAAGCCTGAAGAAATGAAAGGCTTACCCCGTGCATTCCTCCGCTTAGACCTTTGTGTTCAAACAGGCGGCTCATTAGTTCTGCATTAAAGGCGTCGATGACGGCCGAAGAACTCAGCCTTCCCTCTTGGCGTTGGCGGGCTTCATGAGAGGTGTAACGGTTTAACCGTTCAATAAACTGTTCTACGGTTTGATAGTTATAGTGCAGTATTGCGTAGTCTTCCCGTGGAGCCAGTTTGTCTGTGTTGCCCTTAGTTTTTGGCACAGAATGAATCTTATCTGACCAGACGACGGCTCCTTTTTTAAATAAACGGAGCTGGTAATCAGGCCACCAGCCTGCTGAGTGAAACCAGGTGCCAAAGACCATATTTTTCCGGGGTAGGTAATAGACGTCGGCAGTAGCATCACCTTGTGTAAGTTGAAGAATTCGCTCTTTAAGAGTACTCGGAAGAATTTCATCGGCGTCAATGATTAGCACCCAATCCTTGCTGGCTTTGCTGATAGCGAAATTGCGGGCCGGCTCTACAAAACCAACATCTCTAAAGGTATATATCTTGTCGGTAAATTTCTTAGCAATCTCCACCGTTCTATCACTGCTGTTCATATCAACAACAATAATTTCATCGGCAAATGCAATAGATTTTAGAGTGTCAGCAAACTTGTGTTCATCGTTGCCTGTTAGAGCGTCTTTTGTGTTAATGACCACAGATAGCGACATACCAACTCCTCATGTTGCAGCCACGGCTGCCTTAAGTTTTTCTAACTCATTGAACAATTTCCTTTTGCCAAAGATCATTATCGCTGCAAAATAAGCTAGCGACGNNCCAGCCATAACACTTGCCGCCAGAAATTGCCTCCAGACTTGATCCAAAAACCTAAAGGGCACCGCTTTTTTCACGTAATACACCGCAAGATAGGAAGAGAAGCTAATTACCAGTGCGGCAAGAGCAACACCGTCAAATCCGTAAAGATATATTAGTGCGGGGGTCATCAACCAAGTCAAGGCGGTCCACATAATCATTAGCTTGAGAGTTTTGTTGATTTGGCCGA
Organism: Patescibacteria group bacterium UBA1370; assembly: GCA_002306315.1. Taxonomy (GTDB): domain Bacteria; phylum Patescibacteriota; class Microgenomatia; order UBA1400; family PJMF01; genus UBA1370. The sequence goes on from DBRK01000018.1 coordinate 4,089, forward strand.
TAGCATTGAGAGTATTGGTAAGTGGAGTAGAGATAGCACTCCAGGCTATACTCAAGCTGAAGAAGATCAGGCTGGGCACAGCGGGCAACCATTTAGAATAATCAGGAATAACACTAATCAGGGGCGTAATAAAGACACTCATACC
>DBRK01000018.1:4320-5909 GCA_002306315.1 Patescibacteria group bacterium UBA1370
AAATAGAAGAGCTGGTCTTTTATACGTGCCAACAAGTCACTAAGTTGGAATTTTGCCCCAAAGCCAATCAGCTCTAACAGTGATTGCCTATAAATACCAAAACGGGGTTTCCAAAAACTTATAAATTGAATGACAATCACCCCAATTATCGAGCGGCCAAGAATTGCATAAGCATATGCCAAAACTCCTAAGCCTGACCAAGCAAGGATGATTAAGACCCCATGAAATACCAATTGTTCAAAGATTTGGGGGACAACCAATTTAGAAAATTCCAGTTTTCGCTCTAACAATATGGAAGGTATTGTTTTCAGCGCTGCCAAAGGAAATGACAAACCGAGCGCATACATTACCCAAACACCATCAACTCCCAGTTTCGTTCTAACTGATGGAGCAAAGCCAATTACCACTACGGCCAAAACAATCAACCAGGAAAGCAGTTGTTGAATGGTGAAAGCAGTTGCTAAGTCTTTCTGTGAAGGATGGTCTTTTTTCTGAATAAGAGCCGCGGCTAATCCGATATCAGAAAAAAACACCAATAGTCCAACAATCTGAACCACAATACCGTAAATACCGAAGTTTTCCGGAGAGAAATACTTGCTCAATACTAAGATGGATACAAAGCCAATTCCCTGCAATATTAATGTCCTGCCAAAGTATGAAGCAGCTCCTAAAACCGACTTTTTCTTAATTTCTGTAAGCTCTGCTGCATCCAGACCGGTAGAGGCTTGTATATTATTCGTCATCTTTGCTTGTATTCAGAATATAGGAGATACGCAAAAAAACCAAGACCAACCAAGGATATCAAATCGCTCATTGTCCTTGTCGTCGTGTCATCAAACCAAACCCGCACATGATGCTCTCCGGGCGGTAAACCTTCTATCATCAACAAGCCCTCCGGACTAGTATTAAGCGGAGTTTCCACTCTATCGATTTCAACTCTCCAACCAGGATATGAAGCGATAGCCAGGGTGACACCCCGCTCGACTTGTGAAGACAAATTAAAAACTGTCTCTTTGCTATTTTGCGATAAGTTATTTACCTTCAGGTCCTTCGAATTAGCATCACCGTAAAGTATGGTTCCCCTGGTAACTGGTGGCAGATCTAATTGAAAACCCACCGGCAGATAATCAGGCAACACCTTGCTCATCTCTATGCGGATTCTGTCAGGACTCTGATAATAATAATCACTGGCGTCACCTACTAAATAGTTTGGTTGAAAGAACTTCATGTTTGCCAAAACAGTGAAAATGACTAAGCATACGCTGAGAATTGCTTTGGTTTTCTCCGTTTTTATGAACAAGAAAAGTGAGCCGCCAATCAAGCCCAGAAATATGTTGGCCGCCCCCAACCATCTCCAGGGGAACTGCAGGTATTTAAATGGTTTGATTAATGACCAGATCCACTCGGAAGAATAATGACTCATATAAAGGCTGAATAACAACATTCCCAAAGCCAATCCAGGTATCAAAAAACGGTTAAAATTCTCCCTCCTAAGTGCTTTGAGTGCGAGAAAAATGGTGACAATCATCAGTAATAGCAGATGAATTGATCCTAAATAAAACGAAATGCCGTCATCGGGTCCATAGGAA